>JAFWIM010000209.1 GCA_017514845.1 Lachnospiraceae bacterium | reverse complement strand
TTTCAGGTGTGGTATTCTGGGGGACGAAACTGATAGAAACAAAACGGCTTACCGATCCGGGGGATTCCGATGAAGAATAATATCAAGGAGCTACGGAAGAGTAGAAAACTGAGACAGGAAGATTTGGCGGAGATCCTCGGCGTCACCAGACAGACTATTATCGCGATAGAAAACAACAAGTACGATCCAACCTTGGAACTAGCCATGAAGATCTCTGAATTTTTCGAGGTAACTGTAAATGAGATTTTCAAATTAAAATGAAAATCTCCTGTGACAAAGACGTGCCCCAGGAAAGGATTTTAATATGAGCGTGGCATTTGTAAAAATAGACCTCCATGGCCTGCGTCAGGAGGAGGCCATGAAGGTCATAGATAAGGCAATTGCATCCGCGGGACCGGCGACCTATCAGCTGCAGCTGATTCACGGATATAACCGCGGCACCGGTCTCCGGTCGATGATATATGACTGGTATAAGTATGAACCTAAAGTAAAGCGGATCATTCCGGGCGACAATCCCGGAATCACTGTGCTGGTACTAAAGGAGCTTTATTGACGATTGGTTATCTTTACTAATGAAGAAATGGTAAATTTATACTGTCACCACGTTTTTATAAAGAGAGGGACGGATGATCGCCCCTCTCTATTTATTTAGCGGGTGACAGCAGCGTGAATCTGACAGTATCCGTGTTATAATGCCCTTGGGCTTATATGATCTGAGATAAGCCGTATCAGATTTTTATAGCACGGAGGTTTACACGAGTATGGGAAAAACGCGGAAAAATATAATAAGAAGTCTTAGCATATGGATTCTGCTCGCAGTTCTTTTTGTGAGCGCGGTGCCTGTATCCGCTACTGAGACAGAAGATGCTTCATCTGTGAGTACAGCAGCTGATGCCGCTTCTGAGACAGAAGACGCTCCATCTGTTAATGCCGGAACGGTTGCAGCCGCAGCTCTGGATATTGTGGCAGCGTATACGGAGATCAATGCGGAGGACATCTCATCGCTGGAGAAATTGCAGAGCGATATCCTGGATTGGATGGAGGGCTATGAATCGCTATCTCAGGAAGATCAGGCGATGCTGTCCGAGAGCGTGAATTATATGCAGGCCATAGCTGCCGAGATAGAAGATTTGCAAGGTGCTGCAAATGCAGCAGGCAGGGGCGAAAGCATCGATCTGGGAGAAGATGGGGTCGAGAACAGCTGGAGATATCTGAACGGCGAACTGATTACTGATGTGCTTGAGGTAATCTCTGATGAAGCCCGGTCGGTGTCCGGTCTTGAAACTGACGTAGATGACCCATACGGCAGCCCAGAAGAGCGTGAGTATCCGGATGACAGCGTAATCCAGGGTATGGATGTTTTTGACGATGACAGTGTAATCCAGGAGACGGATGCTTTTGACGATATAGTCGGGAGCGGCGTCACGTATCAGGGAATCGATGTCTCGAGGCATCAGGGATATATCGACTGGCAGCAGGTAAAGAACGCCGGCATTGATTTTGCTATCATCCGGTGCGGATATGGAAGAAATACTGCCAGCCAGGACGATGTGCGCTGGGAGTATAACGCATCTAGCTGTGAGTCTCTGGGAATACCATACGGAGTATATCTTTATTCGCATGCCGATACTACGTCGGAAATCGATGGAGAAGTGCAGCATGTGCTGAGACTCCTGAAAGGACATAAGCCGACTTTGCCGGTGTATATCGATATTGAGGAAAATAAGCAATTTGCGTTAGGCGGAGTTGTACTCAGCGAATTTGCAAAGAGATTTTGCAGCCAGATAAAAAAAGCCGGGTATAAGAGCGGGCTTTACACGAGCACGTCTCACTGGAATGCGTATTTCGGAGCATTTGCAGAACTGCCGTCGTACTATCACTGGGTCGCGCAGTACAACACCAGCTGCACGTATTCCGGGAGATACGAGACCTGGCAGTATTCCAATACGGGAAGAGTGAGTGGAATATCGGGAAATGTTGACCGAGATATCTGGTATGGAAGATTAGACGGATCGGCTCCGGGAAAGGAAAGTTTTTCGGACGTCACGGATCCGAAGCATCCGTTCTACAAAGCAATTTACTGGGCGGCTGATGCCGGTATCACGAAAGGATACAGCGACGGCACGTTCGGAATCGATAAGGCCTGCACCCGCAGCGAAGCTGTTATGTTCCTGTGGCGGCTGGCAGGGAAACCAGCGCCAAAGAATGCGGCTTCCAGCCCGTTCAAGGATGTGCAAAAGAGCCACGCCCATTACAAGGCGATCCTCTGGGCTGCTCAGAAAGGAATCACAAAGGGGTATGGCGATGGAACTTTCGGAATCAACAAGGCATGTACACGCGGCCAGATCATGACTTTCATCTGGAGGTTTAAAGGCTCGCCTGCGCCGAAGGCAGCGGTGAAATCACCGTTCAGTGATGTGCCGAAAAACCACGCTTATTACAAGGCGATTCTGTGGGGCTCACAGAACAAGGTCACGAACGGGTTCAGTGACGGTACATTCGGAATCAACAAGAGCTGTACGCGTGGCCAGATTGTGACATTCCTTTATAGAATCAGATGATTTTGAAGAGTACCGCGGCGCATTCTCGTGATGTCATATTCGTATGAAGCTTCACAAGAATTCAGGGAATGTCTGCATGTTAAGAAACCGCTCGTGGACATTTTTCTGTAGAAAATAGTGTTTGACAGATGCAAGAGAAGAAATCTTTTCTTGCATCTTTTTTATCATCGTCAACTCCTGCTCCGCAGGTCTTGCGCTTCATTTCTCCGGAAACGGCGCGGAAGTGGCGACCGGCCACGGTTACATGATGACAGCAATCGTCTATTCTCATTTGCCTTCGAATTCACTGAATCGGGTTCATGTAGAGGCGACTGGGGTTATGAAGTTACCTCTATTTTTCACCTTATTCATCGAAAATTCCAATCAACTTAAAAAACGAGGTCAAATTTCAGCGTTATTTTGGTCTTTCAGTGAAAAGAATTAAAAACCCTGCGTTGTTAGAATGTACATGTAAATGAAAGCAAGGGAAGCCTTCGTATTATTGGGAATCCTTGATGCCCAGCCGATAGCCCTGCGGGGTATAACCCGTGTTTTCCTTGAACACGCGGCCGAAATAACTGACACTGTTAAAACCGCAGGAGACGGAGATGTCTTTGATGCCCGCATCCGGCGACTCCATCAGAAGGACTTTGGCGTGATGGATGCGGATACGGCGCAGGTAATGCATCATCGTCTCTCCGGTGACACTCTTGAAGGAGGAGCAGAGATATTCCGGCGTCTTATGAAAATGTGCGGACAGATCATCCAGAGAGAGGTCCTCAGCGTAATGGTCTTCCAGATAGAGAACGATCTCCTTGATGAGCCCGGAACCTTCCACGGCCGGACTCATCGGGAGACGGCGGACGTTGCCGGACAGATCGAGGAGCAGGCTGTATAGTTCCTTGGAACAAAAATCGAGCTGCGGCTTTGCGGCAGAGGCCAATTGCGCCAGCATCAGGAGGTGGGACCGGAAAAGACCGGGATTGGAGAGAGAGTAAATTCCCTGCCGGTTCAGTCTGAGGCAGTTCAGGATCCTGACACAGGCATCACCGTTGAATCCGAGAGAGTGGATGACCCAGTCGCCGCCCAGGCTCTGGTATCCGTGCCGAATGTTAGGTTCCAGGATGGCAATCTGTCCCGGATGTAAAACTGCCCGCTCGCCATCGAGAAAGAATTCAGCGTTTCCGGATACGCCGTAAAAGATCTGCCACAGAGGAAAGCCATTCGGGCGACGGACCGGTTCCTGCAGATCGCCGATTCCGACAACGCGGAGAAGGAGCGGGATTCTTTCCCGCTGGCGTTTTGTAATGCTTATTGAATAACGCATTTGTATTTCTCCTGTTACATTTTTCACATTTGCCGCAGACTTGTGTCACGAGAACTCAGTGCAAGAGATTAAGAATTTAATATGTTTATTAATATTCTAAGATTGTGCGGTATATGTAGTCAAGATACAATTAATATAGAAATACGAGTATTCGGTCATCATACTCAACGATCGGCATTTTATAAGAAAGGAGTAATCTAATGAGTCTTCCTGTAGTTAAACGTGATGAGAGAGGCATTCCCACCCTTTTTGTACATGATAAGCCGTTTTTCATGAGGAGCGGGGAAATCCACAATTCCAGCGCATCCGATGCGGCATTTCTTGAGGAGAATCTCTGGCCTGCACTGCGCGGTCTGAATATGAATTCTGTGATTGCGCCCCTTTACTGGGAACTGATTGAACCGGAAGAAGGGACCTATGATTTCTCCCTGCTCGAGAAAATGATAGATTCTGCCAGACGCGAGGGGTTAAAGCTTTGCTTCCTCTGGTTCGGTCTCTGGAAAAATGCGGAATCCTTCTATGTACCGGCATGGATGAAGAAAGATACAGGAACATATTTCCGCACTGAGAAGGTCACCGGAGAAAAAATGAATACGATCTCTCCGCTTTGCGAGGCAGCCGTGGAGAAAGACCGGAAAGCATTTACAGCTGTAATGCGACGGATCCGCGAGATCGACGCCGAGGAGAATACCGTGATCGTGATGCAGGTGGAAAATGAGATTGGTCTTCTCGGAACAGACAGAGATTACAGCGAGACGGCTAATGCCGCATTTGCCGCACCTATTCCAGAAGCACTGGCTGCTGTCGTCCAGAAGAGCGGCACATGGGAAGAGGTATACGGAGAGGACGCGGGAGAAGCGTTCATGGCATGGTATTTTGCCTCTGCAGTAGAGACTATCGCTTCCTCCGGCAAAGCAGAGTATGATCTTCCCTGCTATGCTAACGCCTGGCTGAGACAGAGCCCCTGGTTCCCCGGCTCCTACCCGTCCGGCGGACCCGTGGAGAGAGTACAGCACATCTGGCGCGTGGCAGCTCCTTCTCTCTTTGCCTTTGGCCCGGATATTTATGTCCCCTATTGCGCTGACGTAATGGACTCTTATGCGACCGACGTGAACCCGCTCTTTATCCCTGAGATCCGAAAGGACGCGGTAGCTTCCTCCTATGCACTCTATGCATTCGGTCAGAAGAACGCGATCTGCTTCTCACCTTTCGGAATCGAAGATCTTGCTCTCAGCCCGGATCAGCTGGACAAGCCGCCGATGGAACTCATGATTGCCCTGAACATTGATCCGTCCGCATTCGATATTACAGGCAGCAAAGATTGTCTCTCAGCCACCTATGATCTGCTTCAGCAGCTGGAACCGCTCATGCTGCGCTATCGCGGAACGAAGAGTCAGCAGGCCTGTGTGCGCCATGGTGAGACCGACTACAGCGCATTCCTTCGCTTTACAAATTGCGATCTGGCCGTTTCTTACGGTCCTCGCATGAGCGCAAAACCGCTTGGCGCGTGTCTGGCCTTCGAGCTGACGCCTGAAAAGTTCCTTTTGATCGGCCTTAACTGCACACCTCAGTTCCATAATAAGCCCGGCGTGAACAAGAAGCTGGACGTGCTGCGCATGGAAGAAGGCCGCATTGTGAACGGCGTATGGATCAGCGGGCGCGTGCTCAATGGCGATGAGAAGATGAATCTGCGCTTTGGCGATATGCCGAGTGCAATGATGGTGGATCTGTATCAGTATTGATGATCCCCAAAATCTGCGAGAACAAGAGATAGTGCTGTTATAACGATCGTGTGTATAAGGGCAGGTATAGTGTTGCCGGCAGCGCTCATGAACCACAACGATCAGTGAAGCGGATTTAAAGAGGACCGAAGGGTGTGTCATGTTATTACACAGTTGGAGGTTCTCTTTTGCTATCGGTGTTTCACGCAATCAAAAGATGCAATAAACGAATGGCGCTTATTGCACCCTATTGCGCAGCTATTTCACATTTTGCACGGAATGAAGAGAATAGAGGAAAAACAGAAAAGAATTAAGAACGGACTGAGAATAAACTAGACAAGTGGATAGCTGCATATTCGCGAGGATGTGCATGGATTCGGTTTGGAAGATTTCAGCTGGCGCTGACCCGAATCCCGCACCAAGTCTCGCGAGCGAGACTTGAATTTGATGTGGGAGTTTCTATGGGACTTAATCATTTGGAATACAAAATAGTTAAGGCTGGTTCTGGAGAAAACCATATGCATACGGACCTGATAGTACTCTATGTCCTTGAGGGGGAAATGAGCGTAAGGTATTACGGCGATAAAATCCGTATGAAAAAGGATGACATTCTTTTAATTAATTCCGGCATGGAATACGGAATCAGCGGCGTTCGGGATGCGATTTACGGTACTGCGTCGTTTTCCATCGGGATAATTTCACAGATCATGGATAAAAAGAGCCTGATGCTGTATGTAGACTCTGCCAGAGATGTTCTTCATACCTATCAGGACCTTAGGGATATCCTGCAGGAAATGACGGCAGAGTATGTTTTGAATTCACATAAGACGCGCGCCGCCATGGACAGTCTGATGCTGAGGCTTCTGGATTGCCTGATTGAGAACTATCAGCTCGGGCAGGGACAGATCGAGGCGGATGAGAACGATACGGATGCCAGAATGCGGCAGATGATGCAGTACATCATTAATCATATTCACGAAGAGATCAGTCTTTCCGATCTGGCTGACGAGATGTTTGTCTCCACGTCGACTCTGTCCAGAATATTTAAAAAGAGCACGGGCATGTACTTCACTGACTATGTGATGCGGCTGCGTGTCCGCACGTCACTGGGACTTTTGCGCACTTCAGAGCAGAATCTGACACAGATCGCCATGAACTGCGGATTTTCGACATCCGCGGCATTCAACCGCTCCTTTAAAAAGGTGACCGGTATGATGCCGTCCGAATACAGGAAAAAGTATCAGGTCTCGGTGGAGAGCGAGGAGCAGGAGAACAGGGACGAGCTGGAAATTCGGGAGAAACTGCGGAAAAAGGGTTATCAATACAGCCGGCAGGACAACCGCAAGGAATATGAATTGAGTCTCAGTGAACTTAGCCCTGTCTCTTATAAGCAGGTCTGGAACCGATGCATCAATATAGGAAGCCTTTACGAACTGAGCCGGGCCAATACACAGTTTCATGTGGTATATCTGCAGGAGCACCTGCATTTCAAATATATAAGACTTTGGAATATTTTCTCCGAGAAAATGATGGTCTCGGACGGTAAGACGCTCGGACAATACAACTTTGATCTGATTAATCAGGTGCTGGATTTTATGGTGGTACACCACCTGAAGCCGTTTTTGGATCTGGGGAGAAGACCCGATACGGCGATCCGCTCACAGGGGAAAGAGATCTATTACAAAGAGGAGTATATCCACTTTGCTTCCAGAGAAATCTGGAGGGATGCGCTGCGGGCGTTTCTGGACAATGTAATCAGCCGGTACGGGATCGAAGAAGTAAACGGATGGATCTTTGAACTCGCGCGTGATTTCCACACAGAAAATAATAGGATCTATGAAGATGAGCACTATGATTTCTTTGAAGCCTGGAAGATCGCGCACCGTGCAGTCCATGAAAAAGTTCCGGCAGCCTTGTTCGGCGGTTTTTCGGCAGTTATTGGTATAGACCGTGATTTTGCGGCAAAGTTCTATAAGAGGTGTGTAAAAGAAAAGTATCTCCCGGATTTTGTATCTTTTATCCTTTATCCCTATGAGAACGTGAGAGGAGCTAATGGAGAAAACCTGCAGAGGGTAGCCACATCAAACATGTGGTTTGAGCAGGAGCAGGTCCTGCAGATGAAGTCCCTGATGAAAGAAGTGGGACTTGAAGAGTGCAGGTTGTTCCTTTCGGAGTGGAACAACTCGATCGGAAACAGGAACTACCTCAATGACAGCTGCTTCAGATCAGCTTATCTGACTGCGAAGACAGTGGAACTGTGGGGCATGACCGACATGACTGCTGTAATGGGCGGAACGGATTGGGTCAGCAACTATATCGATACGAATAAGGTCCTCAACGGAGGCGTGGGAATTCTGACAAAAGATACGATCGGCAAGCCGGCTTTCTATGCATTCTCGTTTCTTGAGCACATGGGGACCCAGTTCCTGTCGAAGGGGGATAATTATCTTTTGACTAAAAAAGGGAACGGGGATTTGTACCTTCTGTGCTACAACTTCTGTTGGTTCAGGCAGAATGGGCTTATGGATGATGATGAGATCGATCTGGACAGGATTCGCCTGATCCGCTATGAAGACGAGCGAAAGCTGGAGATGAAATTCCTGATCAGAGGCATGACGGAGAGAGGGGAGTACGCGGTAAAGAAGAGATCTCTCAATAAACAGAGCGGAAGTGTCCTGGATGAGTGGGGGAGACTCGGATATGAGAAAAAGCTGAACCGCGAGGATGTCAAGTATCTGCAGGCGATCAGTGTACCGCGAATCGAGATGGAGAGAGTGGCGACAGATGCATACAGAGACCTGGAGATCAAGGTGAAACTTGAGCCGCAGGAAGTGGTCCTGCTGCATATTTACAAAGTTTGACGAACAGTATTTCTCTAAAGAATGGGCTGCAACAAAGAGCGAACGTTTGTTGCGGCTCGCTTTTTTTGTTCAAAAATTGGGGCCGGGTGTTGCAACCCTTAGAGGTTCTTACGGAACCAATGAAAAGAATAAAAGCATTTTGCTCTATAAAATGTTAAATATAGGAACTGTCTGTAACGGTTCAGACAGACGGCGCCTCATTGTTCGCTATTCCGGCAGCAAATCATCCTTCTTCATAAGAAAAGCATTGTAAGTCCGACCGAGAGATCAGAAAACGCGTAAGCGTTTGATTAGCTCGCAGGGAAGGACTTACGCTTTTCGATGAAGATGATGTTTGTGCCGGTTTATGGAGCTTGGGCGCAGCCTGTCTGAACGGTAACAACTATCTGCAATAAAGACATTGTCTGGAGGTGACGTTATATGAAGCTGACAAGTGAGCAGCGGGCGAAAGTAGAATCTATTCTGTCGCAGATGACCCTTGAAGAAAAGATCGGACAGATGAACCAGGAATCTCCTTCTATTGTAGGGGGTTTTGATGTGCCGTTCTCCGAACTGATCGAAATGCTCACGGACGGGAGACTCCCTCAGGAGGAATTTGAGCGTCTCATGTCGACCGCAAAACAGGATTTTCACGAGGAAGAGATTCGCGCGGGACTTGTGGGATCCGTCATGGGCAACGACCCGAGAAAGGCGAACGAGCTGCAGAAGATCGCCGTTGAGGAGACACGGTTAGGTATTCCGCTGATCATTGGGTTTGATGTGATTCACGGCCTTCGCAGCGTATTCCCGATTGCAATCGCAGAGGCCGGATCCTTTGACGATGCGCTGTTCGAAGAGACAGCCCGCATGGCGGCGAAAGAATCCAGAGCACACGGCATCAGCTGGAACTTCGCTCCAATGATCGATGTTGCCCGCGATTCACGCTGGGGCAGGGTCTCTGAAGGTCCGGGCGAGGACACGTATCTGGGCAGCAGATTTGCCCGCGCCAAGATCAGAGGCCTGCAGGGAGATACTTCCTCATCGGAGAATTATGTGGCGGCCTGCACCAAGCACTATATCTGCTATGGTGCCTGTGAGGGCGGAAGAGACTATAATACGACGTCCATGGCGACGTCCCAGCTGTACAATGTCTATCTGCCGACATTCCGGGCGGCCATGGAAGAAGGCGCTGCGACGGTTATGGCAGCATTTAATGATTTTAATGGCGTGCCCTGTACGGTGAACAAGTATCTGCTGCGTGATGTCCTCAAGAAGGAGCTTGGACTGGGCGGCTTCGTCGTGAGTGACGCAAACGCAATCAAGGAATGTGTCATCCACGGGATCGCTGCGGACGATAAGGATGCGGGCGCGCAGGCGGCAATCGCGGGAATGGATATGGATATGGGAACTCATATCTATAAGGATCATCTGAAAGAAGCCGTAGAGAGCGGAAAAGTCTCAATGGAAGTCATTGATGAGGCAGTCCGAAGGATCCTCGGTGTCAAAGTCTGGCTTGGTCTCTTCGAGAATCCCTATGTGCCCGAAGAAGTGATTGAGGCTTACGAGAAAGGGATTCCTGCGGAGCACGCTGCACTTGCGCTGAAGGCAGCAGAGGAATCCATTGTACTTCTCAAAAATGACAATAGCCTTCTGCCCCTTTCGAAAGACCGGAAAATCAGCCTGGTGGGAACTCTTGCAAATTCTGCCGATGAAGTGACCGGTGCCTGGGCAATGGGATGGAAGAAGGAGGACTGCGTCACTATTTTGGATGGCTTTAAAAATGCCAGAGCGGACGTAACTTATTATGCATGCGGAGGACCGGAGGGAAATCTGAATGAAGAAGAACTGGCTGCGGCATGTGAGAACGGAGATGTGATCGTCGCTATTGTCGGTGAGACCACTGCCATGTCCGGGGAGGCTTCCTCCAAAGCGGATATTACACTTCCCGGCAGGCAGAGAGAGATGCTCACGAAGCTTATGGAATCCGGAAAGCCGCTCGTCACAGTTTTCATGAACGGCAGGCCGCTGGCCATGGGATGGGAGGCGGAGCATCTTCCGGTCATGGTCGAGGCATGGCATCTCGGCATTCAGATGGGAAATGCTGTTGCTAAGGTTCTCTTCGGAGATGTGGTCCCGAGCGCAAAGCTCTCGTCTTCCTTCCCTTATGTAAACGGCCAGTGCCCGATTTATTATAATCATCCGTCCACAGGAAGGCCGGCAGGGAAGAGCAAGTTTACATCTAAATACCTGGATGCGCCTGCGGAAGCGCTGTTCCCGTTCGGGTATGGACTCAGCTATACAACATTTGCCTACAGAGATCTGTCCGCAGAGGAAAAGGCAGACCGCATAGAGATAAAGGTGAAGGTTGCCAATACAGGCGACCGGGCAGGTGTTGAAATCGCACAGCTCTATATGCAGGATGTCGCGGCGAGCCTTGTTCGCCCGGTCAGGGAGCTCAAGGGCTATAAGAGAGTGGAGCTTAAAGAGGGAGAAGAGAAAGAAGTCACATTTGCACTCGATAAAAAGGATATGGGCTTCTATGACAATTCAGGAAAGTATCGCCTTGAGAACGGCCTCTTCAGATTATATGTGGGAGCAAATTCCAGGGATGCGCTTGCGACAGAAATCTCGGTCACCTTTTGAAATCTTGAGGACCAACCAGAGATATCGGTCATGTTTTGAGAGTTTGCCGGTTAACCAGAAAAGGAGTGCGACACTATGAATCATACAATCAAAAATCCGATTATTCCGGGCTTTTATCCGGATCCGTCTATCTGCAGGGCGGGAGAAGACTACTATCTTGTGTGCTCGAGTTTTGAACTGAGTCCGGGAATTCCGCTTTTTCACAGCAGAGATTTGGCTAACTGGGAGCAGCTGTGCTATGTGCTGACTCCACAGAACGGCTTTTACGTGGACAAGAACTGCGGTAACGGCGGCGTAATGGCTCCGACGATCCGCTATTATAACGGTACTTTCTACATTATTAACTGCAACTTCAGTGACCGGGGCAATTTCATTGTCACGGCAAAAAATCCGGCAGGTCCCTGGTCGGCACCTCATTTCCTCGATGATGTACCCGGGATTGACGCGTCGCTCTTTTTTGACACGGACGGAACCTGCTATATCATGGGGACTGCCAATATCTGGCCTGACGGAAAAGGCGGGATGCGGCAGGGAATCTGGGCGGCGGAGTATGATATTGAAAACTTCCGTCTGATATCCGAACCTGTCGCTTTGTGGGGCGGAGCGATGGCCGGCGTCGCCTCACCGGAATCGCCGCACATCTATCACATCGGAGACTGGTACTATCTCCTGATTGCGGAAGGCGGCACGGAGATGTATCATAGCGCCACTATTGCGAGAAGCCGGACGCCTCTCGGCACCTATGAGGGAAATCCCTCCAATCCGATCCTGACGGTGCGGCACATGGGCAAAAAAGCTCTGATCCAGAATGCCGGTCATGCAGACCTGATCGATACGGCAAGCGGTGAGTGGTACGCGGTGTTTCTTGCTTCGCGCCTGATTGGCGGCGTCAGTAAGAATCTGGGCAGAGAGACCTTTATCGTGCCGGTAGAGTGGGAAGATGAGTGGCCGCTCTTTAGCCCGGAGACAGGAAAAGTGGAGTGGGAGTATCCTCTCCCGGAGAGTATTGCATGGTCACCTGTCGGAAAGAGCGCTGAGCGCGAAAAATTTGACAGCGGCAAGCTGGGCCTTGACTGGTGTTTCTGGGGAAGTCACGGCGATAGGTTCGCTGTTCATACTGAGGAAGGTCTGGAGCTCCCCTGCCTTAAGGAGGCTCTCGCAGATCCCCTTCGCCCCATGTCAATGGAAGCGGAGAGACCGCAGAACAATTCTCTGGCATTTGTCTGCAGGCGGCGTCTTGCGCCCCATTGCCGTTTCTCCTGCAGGATGCGTTTTGTGCCCATGGAGAATGAGAGCGCCGGGATCGCGGTAGTACAGGCAATGAATCACCAGTTCCATTTTGCGCTTGTCCGTAAGGAAGGGCAGACCGTGCTGGAACTGGTACAGTATACAGCGGATTATGAACTGCCGCCGTATATTCCGGGATTCACTTCAACTACGAATAAAAAAGTCTTGGCTTCTGTTCCCTGG
>JAFWIM010000208.1 GCA_017514845.1 Lachnospiraceae bacterium | reverse complement strand
CAGCAGAATAAAAAAAGGGGCTGATGCCCCTTGAGTAAACATATAGAACATCCCTTATAAGCAACGGATGAAGAAACAATCGCAGATCCAAGCCGGCTAACTCACGTTTAAAAACACGAGAATGCGCCGGCTACTTTTCAATTGACCTGATGGCAGAAAAAATCATGACGCCTTAGCCCCTTAATTACATACAAGCATGGATCGCGAACACAGCCCCTGCCTACAAAAAAAGGACCGCTGCCAAAGCAGCGGCCCCAAGAGGATCAATGTTCAACTATTAATGTCCGCCGGCCATCCTTCTGGTCTCAGCTGACTTTTCATCATCATCGCAGCACTCATCGGCAGCAGCCTTTGGCTGCGGCTTTGCAGATTTATCCACCGGTGTGGCATCACCGATACCGAGGGACTCGGCAGCGAGGCCAAGGGAGGAAATCACGCCCGAGAGGTCTGTAGGCATGTAAATCTTAGTTGCACGGCCATCAGAAACATTCTTCAGAGCCTCGAGACCTTTCAGCTTCAGGACTGCAGCGTCAATGTTTGCTTCTTTCAGGGCTTTGAGACCTTCGGCCTCTGCCTGATAGACAAGCGCGATGGACTTTGCGCGGCCTTCAGCGAGCGCGATCTGTGCGTCTCTCTCAGCCTGTGCAGCCAGGATCTTAGCCTGCTTGTCACCTTCTGCGCGGGCAACTACAGATTCCTTGTGAGCTGTAGCTTCAAGGATTGTCTGACGTTTCTCACGCTCAGCCTTCATCTGTTTCTCCATCGCACCCTGAATCTCAGCGGGCGGAATGATGTTCTTAAGCTCGACACGAGTAACTTTGATGCCCCATGCATCTGTCGCCTCATCGAGGATCTTCAGCATCTGAGCATTGATAATGTCACGGCTTGTCAGTGTCTGGTCAAGTTCCATACCACCGATGATGTTACGGAGAGTTGTCGCATTCAGGTTTTCCATAGCGGAAAGCGGACGGTCAACACCGTATGTGTAAAGTCTCGGATCAAAGATCTTGAAGTAGACGACTGAGTCGATCTTCATCGTGACGTTGTCCTTCGTGATAACAGACGACGGAGCAAAGTCACAAACCTGCTCTTTAAGGGATACCTTGTTGGCTATTCTCTCAACAAAAGGAGCCTTAAGATGCAGACCGTGCTCCCATGTCGTGCGGTAGCTTCCCAGGAACTCAACGACGTAAGCGTAAGCCTGCGGGACTACTCTGACACAAGAAATGATAACATAGAGCACCAGTACCAAAAGCACGATGAGCAAAATTCTAAATGCCATATTGATTCTCCTTTCTTACGGCATGCAGCCATGTGACACGGCTGTTTTTTATTTTCACCGTTGCAACTAGTATATCATTACGTTTTATTAAGTACAATTACAAACCTCTAAAATTACTTATCTGACATTATTACGTATATTTACAAACATCTAAACAATCCCTCATTATTATAATAATCAAGATGCGCTGATGACTACATATTCGCACCGCGAACACTCCGCACTTCGTGCTCCGTGTTCGGACGCCCCAAGAGCCTACTCGTACCCTAAAGCACCAGCTTCGCGTCGCAAGCACGCCTCGCTACGCCGGGTTGATACCGCAAAAAAGGCCGCCGCACTAAAGTGCAGCAGCCCCAACATAGTTCATTACTGAATAAATTTTCCAGTTGTCGTTCCTTAAGAAGCAACAACCGAACTCATCACACTCTCAGATGTCTTCTGACTGTGATGATTGATCCGATCAGGCCGATGCCAAGACCGAGAGCGACACCCACCGGTGCAAGCACGTGGAAGACCTCTAATACAGAAGGCAGGCTTCCCGAAATCGTGTTCAGGACACCGAAGCGGTTCAGCAGCCATCCGAGGATCCTGTCATAAGCCACGAAAAGAATTCCGAGCGGAATCAGAGAGCCGATGAGGCCGAGGAGAAGACCCTCGACGATGAACGGGGCACGGACAAAAGAGTCCGTTGCGCCGATCAGCTTCATGATTGCGATCTCGTGCCGGCGTACAGAAATACCGACATTTACCGTGTTGGCGATCAGGAAAATGGATACGACCAGAAGCAGCGCGATGATCGCGACCGCCACATAAGTGAACAGAGAGTTGAAAGAGATCAGCGTCTTTGTCGCGCCGGCACTCTGATTCACCTGGCGAACGCCCTCAAGCCGCTTAATTCTTGTAACGATACTGTTCTGGTTCTCGATCTCATCTACGCGAACGGTGTAGCTGGCAGAATTGGCAAGCGGGTTCTCTCCGTTCTCGGAAAAGCTCTTGGCATACTCCTCGTTTCCCTCGAAGTATTCCTGCTGGAAATTCTCCCATGCTTCCTCGGCAGATGTGTATGTGACGTCCGTCACATGTTCCATCGCCCTGATCTTTTCACCGATCTCGTCTATTTTCTCCTGCTCAAGTCCCTCATCAAAGAGGACCGTCACACCGACCTCCTCCTCAAGCGTTCTGATCATGAAATTGACATTCATGAGAACCGAGAAGAACATTCCGAAGAGCAGGATGCAGGCTGTCATGGTTGTGATAGAAGCCACTGAGAACATTCTGTTACGCCAAATGTTCTTGAACCCCTGTCTGACACAGTAGCCAAGAGATCTAATCTTCATGATAGAAGCCCTCCTCTACGTCTCTCGAAATTATACCGCGGCGCATAGTGATAACGCGCTTATGGAACTGGTCAACCAGATCCTTGTTGTGGGTAACAACCAGGACCGTCGTTCCCTGCTGGTTGATTTCGTCCAGAAGTTTCATAATATCATATGAATTTCTCGGATCCAGGTTGCCGGTCGGCTCGTCCGCAAGCAGGATTTTTGGCCTGTTCACGATCGCGCGCGCAACAGCGACTCTCTGCTGCTCACCGCCAGAAAGCTGCATCGGCTTGCTCTTATACTTCTCGGCGAGTCCGACCATCCGGAGAACTTCCGGAACACGCCTCTTCACGATGCGTCCCGGCTCCTCAATTACATGCTGCGCAAATGCAACATTCTCGTACACATTTCTGTCATTCAGCAGTCGGAAATCCTGGAATACGACGCCGACCTCACGGCGATATTTCGACACAGCCTTGTGTTTCATCGTATTCAGCACATGTCCGTTGACCGTGATAATTCCCTTTGTCGGCTCCAGCTCCTTGAGGAGCAGTCTGATCAGTGTTGATTTACCGGAACCGCTCTCGCCTACGACGAATACGAACTCGCCTTTATCTACATGGAGCGAGATTTCATCAACTGCTGGCTGACCTTTTTCGTAAGATTTACTCACGCGGTCAAGATCAATCATGCAAATCCTCCTTAATTAACCCATTTCAAAGTTATACGCTTCTTATTGTATCACATAATGACAGGAAAATATCTCCAAATTATCAAAACGTGTTGTAAAAAAGTTGTAAAAAGTTACTGTTCAGACAGGCTGTCCCTTACTATCGGGATCTCGGTTCAGACTAAACATTGTTGACCCGACTGATAGATCAAGATTGCGCAAAAAAACACCCGTCTTCCGGAAGAAGGCGGGTGCAGTGACATTTGCAAATGCAATCAGTACTCAAGTGTCTCCATATACTTCATGTAACGCACTACCATCAGGGCGATCTTGAAAGTGATCGCGTCGTCAAATACCCGAAGATCAAGGCCGGTGCTCTTCTGGAGCTTATCAAGCCTGTAGACCAGAGTATTCCTGTGGATGTACAGCTGGCGTGATGTCTCGGAGACATTCAGACTGTTCTCGAAGAACTTATTGATGGTCGTCAGAGTTTCCTCATCGAAATCATCCGGGCTCTTATCCGTAAAGATTTCCTTGATGAACATCTTGCACAGCGGGATCGGCAGCTGATAAATCAGGCGGCCGATGCCGAGCTGGCTGTAGGCAATAATGTTCTGATCG
Source organism: Lachnospiraceae bacterium (assembly GCA_017514845.1). Lineage (GTDB taxonomy): Bacteria > Bacillota > Clostridia > Lachnospirales > Lachnospiraceae > Chordicoccus. The sequence goes on along the minus strand of JAFWIM010000208.1, from coordinate 2,344 downwards.
CTGAAGAAGATCTTTCCGACGTCAAGGGCCATTCTCGCTTCCTTGTAGGAGCGGGACACTTCCTTGATCTCAGTAACCGCGTTGCCATAGGCGACATGAGTCGTGTCATGGACGTTGCCCTCCTGGGCAAGCGTTCTTGTTATGGATTCAGCGATCTCAGCAAGTTCTTTCTGTCCATCTTCCTCTTTCAGTTCTTTAATTATGATGATGCTGTTCTCATCGACAGCGGTGATGAAATCATTCTTTGTCTTTAAGAAAAGATTCTTGACCGCTTCCAGTGTAGAGTAATCCTTGCTCTGCTCGGACTCGATGATATAGACGACGCGCTTCGCATTGGTCGTAATGTGAAGCTTCATCGCGCGGTTATATACATCGACAAGGAGGAGATTGTCAAGAAGGAGATTCTTAATGAAATTATCTTTGTCAAAATGCTCCTTGTATGCAACCAGCAGATTCTGGATCTGGAAAGCGGCAAGTTTGCCCACCATTGACATTTCCTCACCGCCGGTCACGATGACGACGTACTCGATCTGATAGTCATCGTAGACCTTAAAGTACATGCTGCCTTTAATCTCCTGGGAATCAGCCTGGGACTCGGCAAAATTGACAATATCCGAACGGCTTACTTCCGGCTCTCCCTCGGTCGACGCGACAAGCTTTCCTTCAAGATCGACAATAGTAAGCTCGCAGCGTCCAATGCTCTTAATGCCATTAATCGTGTCCTGCAGTACAAGATTGGAAATCATAACACTCTCCTACCTCATTCATCTCAGGGACATCAAATGAACTATCTTTGACAGCCCCTTAACAATACAACAGCTTTACAACTTTGTGAACTAGATTGTAACATTTTTAATAATTTCTTAATATTTACACTTCAAAAACCAGATCCGCGTAAGTGGGAACAGGCCATGCCCTTCGATCGACGTATCCCTCTGCTCTGTCTACCGGCTTCCTGAGATCATCCATCGCAGGTACGACTTCATCGCGAAGTGCGACAGCACGCTCTCTTCCCTCAGGCACCTGCTCTGCCGAGCGGATCGCTTCATCCAGTTTTTTCAGGGAAGCGCTTGCCTCCTTGAGGCAGTCCGTCAACTTGGACAGGGTCACCTCCTGGACAGAAGCATCGATCCCACATGCGCGAACGGCATTGGCAGAAGATGCGAGCTGTCCGCAATACTCCATGATTGCGGGGAGAAGCTCCTTACTTGCCATCTGCACCATTGTTCGTGCTTCGATAATGACGGCCTTCGAATAGAGCTCGTACTTGACTTCGGCTCGCGACTCAAGCTCTGTTCTATTGAAGACACCAAAATCGTCGAAAAGCTTAATAGCTTTCTCCGTAGTCAATGCGGGTATCGCATCGACCATGTTGGGAATGATCCGAAGTCCGCGTCTTACGGCCTCCTCCTCCCATTCCTTCGCGTAACCGTTGCCGTTAAATACAATGCGGCGATGCTTCGTCGCGTACTCTTTTATCAGATCATGGACGGCGTCTGCAACGCTCTTATCCCTCTCGGCATCCGACATCTGCGGATCAATGAAGGATTCAATATACTCACAAGCGTCGCGGAAAGACTCCGCAACAATCGTGTTGAGCACAGTGTTCGCGCCGGCGATCGAATCGCGGCTGCCGACCATGCGGAATTCAAATTTATTGCCGGTGAAGGCAAATGGTGACGTGCGGTTCCTGTCAGTTGCATCCTTGGTCACATCCGAGAGTGAATTGACTCCGGTCTGGAGCATTCCCCCCGACTTTGAACTTGTCGCGCTGCCTGTACTGATCAGCTGGTCGAGAACATCCTCCAACTGCTCTCCGAGGAATACGGAAATGATGACAGGCGGTGCTTCGTTTCCGCCGAGTCTTGCTTCATTTCCAATATCCGCAGCCGATTCACGGATAAGGTCGTAATGTCTGTCGACCGCGCGCAGGATGCAGCAGAGCACCAGAAGGAACTGTGTGTTCTCGTGCGGAGTCCTGCCCGGATCAAGAAGGTTTATACCGTCATCCGTGATCAGTGACCAGTTATCATGCTTGCCGGAACCGTTGACACCGGCAAACGGCTTCTCGTGAAGAAGGCACCTAAGACCATGTCTGGTCGCCACGCGCTTCAGAGTCTGCATGACGATCTGATTATGGTCAACGGCTACATTGGCCTTCTCATAGACAGGCGCGAGCTCATGCTGTGCAGGAGCCACCTCATTGTGCTGCGTCTTGGCGGGGACTCCCAGCTTCCAGAGTTCCCAGTTGACATCTTTCATATATGACGCGATGCGCGGGCGAAGCGTTCCGAAATAATGATCGTCCAGCTCCTGCCCCTTCGGCGGCATCGCCCCGAAAAGT
>JAFWIM010000207.1 GCA_017514845.1 Lachnospiraceae bacterium | reverse complement strand
TAATTAAGGCGGCTTAGTGGGCCGAAGGTGAAGAGCCGGACCCGTTTGGCCGCCTGCATTTTTACCTTAGGAGAGATTTGTCTGCATATGCAGTCATGTGCAGAATATCCTCCGCTGTTTTCAAGGAGGTATGTATGTCAGTTTTTCGAGACGATTTTTTATGGGGCGGCGCGACAGCTGCGAATCAGTTTGAAGGTGCCTGGGATGTTGACGGCAAGGGACCGTCGGTCTCAGATATGTGCACGAACGGGAGCCACAAGGTCCCGAAAAGAGTGACCCGGACGATCGAGCCGGATACACTGTATCCGTCGCATGAAGCCATAGATTTCTATCATCATTATAAAGGCGATATCGCGCTTTTTGCGGAGATGGGTTTTAAGACCTTCCGCATGTCCATTAACTGGACAAGAATTTTCCCGACCGGTATGGAGGACGAACCGAACGAGAAAGGCCTTCGGTTCTACGATAATGTGTTTGACGAGTGCCTGAAGTATGGGATCGAACCTCTGGTCACGATTTCTCACTATGAGCTCCCCTATGCGCTGGTTGAAAAATACAATGGCTGGGAAGGCCGTGAGCTCATTGATTACTATATGAACTACTGCAAGGCTATTTTTGAGCGGTATAAGGATAAGGTCAAATACTGGCTGACCTTCAACGAGATCAACACCGGAACAATGCCGATGGGGGCTGTGCTCAACACAGGCACGATCAAAGGCTTTACCGGGTCTCTTGCCGAAGTTCCGGACAGACCGAAGGAGAGACTGCAGGCTCTGCACAACATGTTTGTTGCCAGCGCTAAAGCTGTCAAATATGCACATGATAATTATCCGCAGTTTATGATGGGCTGCATGATCTGCTTTGCTCAGTCATATGCGCTGACCTGCAATCCGGACGATGAGCTGGCAAACCAGGAACATATGCGAGAGATGAACTGGTACTGCTCCGATGTCCATGTGCGCGGAGCGTATCCGTCATACGCAAAGAGTATATGGAAGAAATATGACTTTGAGCCGGAGATCCGGGATGGTGATCTGGAAGCGCTCAAAGAAGGTAAAGTTGACTTCTACACATTCAGCTATTATATGAGCAACTGCATTAGCAGCGATCCTGAAGCTGAAGCCGGAGAGGGCAATATCATCGGCGGATCCAAAAATCCGTATCTTAAGGCTTCCGACTGGGGATGGCAGATCGACCCGAAGGGACTTCGCTTTGCACTGAATGAGATTTATGACAGATATCAGATACCGCTCATGGTCGTGGAGAACGGTCTTGGCGCGTATGATAAGATTGAGGAAGACGGAACCATTCAGGACGACTACCGCATCGATTATCTGAGGCAGCATATTGAGGAGATGAAGAAAGCGGTGGAAGAGGGTGTCGACCTGATCGGCTACACACCGTGGGGCTGCATTGACCTGGTATCCGCATCCACCGGAGAGATGGCAAAGCGCTATGGTTTTATCTTCGTTGAGAAGTATGATGACGGCACAGGCTCGCTTGCCCGCCGCAAGAAGAAATCATTTGACTGGTATAAGAAGGTAATTGCGACAAACGGCGAAGATTTGGATTGAATGAGGTGAATAATGTCAGTTTTGAGAGATGATTTTTTATGGGGCGGCGCGACAGCCGCTAATCAGTGCGAAGGCGCGTGGAATGAGGATGGCAAGGGTCCATCCGTCTCTGACATGTGCACGAACGGCAGCCACACTGTCGCAAAGAGGGTGACACAGGAAATAGAGCCGGACACTCTGTATCCGTCCCACGAGGCGATCGATCATTACCATCGCTATGCGGAGGATATTGCACTTTTCGCGGAGATGGGTTTCAAATGCTACCGCATGTCCATCAACTGGACCCGCATTTTCCCAACCGGTATGGAGAGTGAGCCGAATGAGGCAGGTCTGGCACACTATGACAAAGTCTTTGACGAGTGCATAAAGTATGGAATTGAGCCTCTTGTCACGATTTCCCACTACGAACTTCCGTTTGAGCTTGTAAAGAAGTACAACGGCTGGGCGAGCAGGACGCTCATCGATTACTACATGAACTATGTGAAGGCCATCTTCGAGCGCTATAAGGACAAGGTCAAATACTGGCTCACTTTCAACGAGCTCAACTGCGGCATGATGCCGCTTGGCAACGTTCTCGGCACGGGCACGTTCCAGGGCTACAGCGGACCTTTCAACAAAGTTCCGGATAATCCCGCTCTCCGCCTCCAGGCAATGCACCACATGTTCCTTGCAAGCGCCAGGGCCGTCAAGTATGCACATGACAATTATCCGCAATTCAAGATCGGCAACATGATCGCGTTCTGCACATCCTATGCGCTGACCTGCAATCCGGATGATGAACTCTTTAATCAGGCTGTTATGCGTGAACTGAACTGGTACTGCTCTGATGTCCAGGTGCGCGGTGCTTACCCTGCGTACGCGAAATCGATCTGGAAGAAATATGACTGTGAGCTTGTGACGGAGCCGGGCGATGACGCGATCCTTGCTGAAGGCAAAGTGGATTTCTATACTTTCAGTTATTACATGAGTTCAGCGCAGAGTGCGGATCCTGCTCAGAAAGCGGGAGAGGGCAATCTGGTCGGCGGTCTCAAAAATCCGTATCTCAAGGCTTCCGACTGGGGCTGGCAGATTGACCCGAAGGGACTCCGCTTTACGCTGAATGAACTCTATGACAGGTATGAGATCCCGCTCATGGTCGTCGAGAACGGTCTTGGCGCTTACGACAAGATTGAGGAGGACGGATCGATTAACGACGACTATCGTATCGATTATCTGAGACTTCATATTGAGGAGATGAAAAAGGCTGTGGAGGACGGCGTAGACCTTATGGGCTACACGCCGTGGGGCTGCATTGACCTGGTGTCCGCCTCTACGGGTGAGATGGCGAAGCGCTACGGCTTCATCTATGTCGAGAAGTATGACGACGGCACAGGAACACTGAATCGCAGAAAAAAGAAATCCTTCGACTGGTATAAAAAAGTCATTGCGTCAAATGGGGATGACCTTGCCTGAAAAAATGTAGTATAATGCATGAGGAGCTGGTTTCCGGCTCCTCTTTTTCAATCTTCAACACAGGATTCTCGTGACGGAAGTCTACGAGGAATGTGCAGAACAAACTCGTCTTTACATGGGTTTAAAGCCCTGTGTTGAAATCTGATTCGGAGGATACAATGGCAAAAGAAAAAGCAGTCAAGACCAATGCGATGCGCATGCTCGACAAACTGAAGATACAGTACGAAGTTCTCACTGTCGACATCCCAGAATTCGTCGATGGCGTACAGATGGCAAAGCTCGAGGGAGTTCCTGTGCAGGAATCTTTTAAGACTCTGGTGCTTCAGGGAAAGAGCAGGGAATACTATGTCTTTGTTCTTCCTGTGGATTGTGAGATCGACCTTAAGAGGGCTGCATTTGCTGTCGGCGAGAAGAGCGTTGAGATGATCCACGTGAAAGATATAACAAAGATCACCGGCTATGTGCGCGGCGGCTGCAGTCCCCTCGGCATGAAGAAGAAATTCAGAACGGTGCTCGCTGCCGAGTGCCGGGAGCATGCATCTGTTTATGTGAGTGCCGGAAAGATCGGCACAAGCATGCATTTAAAGACGGATGATCTCATTCGGGCGACGGAGGCGGAGATTGCCGATTTTACGGTTTAAAGTTGTACCGCATGTGCTTGACAGTGAAGATATGTGCATATACAATCTTCTGAGCGAGGCATGAGTACGACTCAGCGGGAAATTTTCCACTTAAGATCGCGGGATTATTAGCCATATCCCGATCGGAGCCAAGGACTCATGGATTCGCGTAAAATATGCGAACATTTTTTTATGGAGGTCATTCATATGTCTATTTTCAGGGGTTCAGGCGTAGCCATCGTGACGCCCATGAAGGAAAACGGCGAAGTAAATTATGATGCTTATGAGGCTCTTCTTGAGGATCAGATCAAAAACCATACAGACGCGGTCATCACAGTCGGAACATCCGGCGAAGCTCCGACACTCGATGACGATGAGCATCTCGAAGTCATCAAGTTCACGGTCGATGTCGTAAAGGGCCGCATCCCGGTCATCGCAGGAACGGGCTCCAACAACACAGCCCATGCGATCATGATGTCCGAGGAGTCAGAGAAGCTCGGAGCGGACGGACTTCTTCTCGTCACACCGTATTATAATAAGGCGACACAGGGCGGTCTGATCGCCCACTATTCAGCGATCGCCCAGTCCACAAAGCTTCCCTGCATTGTCTACAATGTTCCTTCAAGAACAGGCACGACCGTTCAGCCGAAGACCATGATCGAGATAGCGAAGAGAAATCCAAACGTCTGTGCGATCAAGGAAGCGAGCGGAAATTTCAGCGCGATCGCCGAACTCGCTCATCTGTCGGACGGCAAGATCGATATCTATTCGGGAAATGACGACCAGGTCGTTCCGCTGTGTTCTCTCGGCGGTGTCGGTGTCATCTCCGTTCTTGCAAATGTAGCGCCGCAGAAAACGCATGACATGGTACAGTACTGTCTCGACGGCAACTTCGCTGAGGCGGCAAAAATCCAGCTGGCAGCACAGCCGCTCATCTCGGCACTGTTCTGCGAGGTAAACCCGATTCCGGTCAAGGCTGCTCTCAACATGCAGGGATTCAATGTCGGCAACCCGCGCCTTCCGCTCACAGAGATGGAGCCGGCCCACAAGGAGATCCTGCGTAAGGCCATGATCGAATTCGGTTGTCTTGCATAATCAGTTGATTTTCGTAAAAAGCATCAGTTGGCATGCCCGCAGCATAGCGCGGGTCAACCGAAGTAAAGGAGAAAAGTAAATGGTAAGTGTTATTTTACATGGCTGCAGCGGCCATATGGGACAGGTCGTCACGGATATTATAGCAGCAGAGCCGGATGTACAGATCGTTGCCGGTATTGACGCGGTGGACCTTCACAACAGGGAGTATCCTGTATTTACTAAAGCGGCTGAATGCCAGGTTCCGGCCGACGTTATCATTGACTTTTCTACAGCGAAGGCAGTCGATGTCCTTGTAAATTACGGCGTTGAGCGGAATATCCCGATTGTTCTCTGCACGACAGGTCTCTCGGAAGAGCAGATCGCGAACATAAAGGCTGCATCCGAGGAGATCGCGATCCTTCGCTCAGCCAATATGTCGATCGGCGTCAACCTTCTTTTGAAGCTCCTGCGCGAGGTTTCCGGAACACTGACAGAATCCGGATTTGATCCCGAGATCATCGAACAGCATCACCGGAGAAAAATCGACGCGCCGAGCGGCACGGCGGCTGCTCTCGCGGATGCGATCAACGAGGGGACAGGCGGAAAGTATCACTATGTCTATGACCGGAGCGAGCGCCGTGAAAAGCGCGACGCGAAGGAGATCGGCGTGTCTTCAGTGCGCGGAGGGACGATCGTCGGTGTGCACGATGTCATATTTGCAGGACAGGACGAGGTCATTGAGTTTACTCATACGGCTTACTCACGCGCGATATTTGCAAATGGCGCTGTCGCGGCGGCAAAATTCCTTGCCGGCAGGGCTCCCGGCCTCTATGATATGGCCGACGTGATCGGGTAATACGTATGCAGTTTCGACCTTGCATTGATATTCATAACGGAAAAGTTAAACAGATCGTGGGCAGCTCTCTGAGAGATGAGGGGGATCTTGCCCGGGAAAACTTTGTTAGCGAAAAAGGAGCTGCGCATTTTGCGGAGCTCTTTCGTCGTGACGGGCTGACAGGAGGACATGTCATACTGCTGAACGCCCGCACGTCTCCCTACTATGAGGCGACTTTGGATATGGCCTTGCAGGCCCTTTCTGCCTACCCCGGAGGACTTCAGGTCGGGGGCGGCATAAGGGATGACAACGCCGCCGGGTTTATAAGGGCGGGTGCCAGCCACGTTATCGTCACCTCTTTTGTGTTCGCGGACGGCAGGATTTCCTATGAGAATCTTATGAGGCTCGAGCGCACCGTCGGGCGTGAACACCTTGTTCTGGACCTTTCCTGCAGGAAACGTGACGGCAGATATTATATATGCACTGACCGGTGGCAGAAGTTTACGGACACTCCGCTTGATCGAGACCTCCTGTATAAACTGTCAGAGCACTGCGATGAGTACCTCGTCCACGGTATCGACGTGGAGGGGAAAGGCAGCGGACTGGACACGGAACTGGTCAGCCTGCTTGCCGGCATGGCAGGATTTCCGATTACCTACGCGGGAGGCATACGCTCTGCCGCAGATCTCAGGACACTCAGGGCTGCCGGAGGAGGCAGGATCCATGCAACTGTCGGATCGGCGCTGGATATATACGGCGGCGATCTGCCGTACGCGGAAGTGATTAATATTTGCAAAAAATGAGAAATGTCAGCTAAATTGTCGGAACTCTTGAAATAGCATATCCTAAATGTTATAATTTGTGTCAGGAGAACTTGTTTCTCCGAGTAAACCGTAAAGGATGTGACTATATGAAATTTGTGATCAGCGGTAAGAACGTAGAAGTAACAGATACTCTTTATGCTGCAGTCGAGTCGAGACTCGGAAAACTTGACAGATACTTCTCTCCGGAGACGAAATGCATCGTCACCCTCTCCCTCGAGAAGGATCGTCAGAAAGCGGAGGTCACAGTTCCGGTGAAGGGCAGTGTGATCCGAAGCGAGCAGGTATCAAACGACATGTATGTCTCTATCGATCTGGCTGCCGAAGTCATTGAGCGGCAGCTCAAGAAGTACAAGAAGAAACTGATCGATAAGCATCAAAATGCCGATAATTTCCAGAAAGCGTATATCGAGCATGACTACGAGCTGGACGATGAAGTCAGGATCATCCGTACCAAGAGTTTCGATATGAAGCCCATGTACCCGGAAGACGCCTGCATCCAGATGGAGCTGCTAGGCCACAACTTCTTCGTGTTCATTAACGCGGAGAATGATCAGACCTGCGTGGTCTATAAGAGAAAAGGAGGCACTTACGGATTAATCGAGCCGGATATCTGATCACATATAGAATACAAGTTGCCGTAGAATCCGGGTCCAAACACTCCGCTGTTTGGACCCGGAGTGTTTTTAAGATAGCCGGAGGCTCCTTTTTTCATTGTTTAAATACTTTTCGCGTGCTATTATAAAAATGCTGCAGGTTCATATGTCCAAGTCGGGAGATATAAACCGGGCAAAAGAAAAAACTGACATGACGACAAGGAGCAATATTTAATGAATATACTCGAGAAGATTTTCGGCACACACAGCGACAGGGAATTAAAGCGTGTGGAGCCGATCGTAAAGAAGATCGAGTCCTATCGGCCGCAGATGCTCGAACTTAGTGATGAGGAGCTTAAGGCCAAGACTTCGGAATTCAAAGCCCGCCTCGCGAACGGTGAGACTCTCGATGATCTCCTGCCGGAAGCATACGCGGTGTGCCGTGAGGCAGCCCGCCGTGTTCTCGGCATGGAACACTTCCATGTTCAGCTCGTGGGCGGTGTTATTCTTCATCAGGGCAGAATCGCCGAGATGAAGACAGGTGAAGGCAAGACCCTTGTGTGTACTCTGCCGGCCTACCTTAACGCCCTGGAAGGCAAGGGCGTCTGCGTTGTCACGGTTAACGATTATCTTGCCAACCGTGACGCGGAGTGGATGGGTGAAGTCCACCGCTTCCTCGGCCTCAGCTGCGGCTGCGTTCTTCAGCCGATGAAGGCGGATGAGCGCCGCGAGATGTACAACTGCGACATTACCTATATCACGAACAACGAGCTCGGCTTTGACTATCTGCGTGACAACATGGTCATCTACAAGGAGCAGCTGGTCCAGCGAGGACTGCATTACGCCATCATCGACGAGGTCGACTCGGTCCTCATCGATGAGGCGAGAACGCCTCTCATTATTTCCGGACAGAGCGGAAAATCTACGAAGATTTATGAGGTCTGCGATATACTTGCCCATCAGCTGAGAAGAGGTGAAGCTTCCGGCGAGATGACGAAGATGGCAGCGATCATGGGTGAGGAGATCACCGAGACCGGCGACTTTATCGTCAACGAGAAGGATAAGCTCGTCACGCTCACCGAGGACGGTGTCCGCAAGGTCGAAGAGTTCTTCCACATTGAGAATCTGTCCGACGCGGAAAATCTGGAGATCCAGCACAACGTGGATCTCGCCCTCCGCGCCAATTATCTCATGCACCGGGATCAGGACTATGTCGTCAAAGACGATCAGGTCCTCATCGTCGATGATTTTACCGGCCGTATCATGCCGGGCAGACGCTATTCGGACGGTCTGCATCAGGCAATCGAGGCCAAGGAGCATGTGAAGGTCAAGCAGGAGAGCAGAACTCTGGCGACCATCACCTTCCAGAACTTCTTCAACAAGTTCGAAAAGAAGTGCGGCATGACCGGTACGGCTCAGACCGAAGAGCAGGAATTCCGCGATATCTACGGCATGGACGTTGTCTGTATTCCGACGAATGTGCCGGTGATGAGACGGGATTACGATGACGCGGTATTTAAGACAAAGAAAGAAAAGTATCATGCGGTCGTCGAGGCGGTCAAGGAATCCTACAACAGGCAGCAGCCGGTCCTTGTAGGTACGATCACGATCGACGTATCAGAGCATGTCTCAAAACTTCTGAAGCGTGAGGGAATCCCGCATACAGTCCTGAACGCCAAGTATCACGAGCAGGAAGCCGAGATCGTCGCGCACGCCGGCGAGGCGGGCGCGGTCACGATCGCAACGAACATGGCCGGACGTGGTACCGACATCAAGCTTGATGATGTCGCGAGGGCAGCGGGCGGACTTCGTATTGTCGGCACAGAACGCCACGAATCGCGCCGTATTGACAACCAGCTGCGAGGCCGTTCCGGTCGTCAGGGCGACCCCGGCGAGTCGAGATTTTATATTTCACTCGAGGATGACCTGATGCGCCTGTTCGGTTCCGAGAGATTGATGAGAGCGTTTGAAGCTCTCGGCGTTCCGGAAAATGAACAGATCGAGCACAAGATGCTGAGCTCCGCGATCGAGAAGGCCCAGATGAAGATCGAGGGCAACAACTTCGGAATCCGCAAGAACCTGCTGGAGTTCGACCGCGTTAACAATGATCAGAGAGAAATCATCTATGCGGAGAGGAAGCGGGTACTCGATGGCGAGAGCATGAGAGACGTTATCTTCCAGATGACCGACGATGTCGTCGGCCGAATGGTCGATATGTGTATCAACGACGACCTTGATCCGGTCGATCAGGCTGAGAATCTGCAGGAACTCAACCAGAATCTCCGCCCGATCATCCCGGTCAGAAAGCTCACGGTGGACACTGTCCGCGGAAAGAGCAAAGCCCAGATCAAGCAGATGCTGAAGGAAGAGGCAGGCAAGCTCTATGTTGCCAAGGAGGCTGAGTTCCCGGATATCGAGAAGATGAGGGAGCTTGAGCGTGTCGTTCTTCTGAAGGTAGTCGACGCGAGATGGATGAATCATATCGACGATATGGAACAGCTCCGCCAGGGCATCGGCCTTGCAGCCTACGGCCAGCAGGATCCGAAGGTCGAGTACCGTATGATCGGATTCGATATGTTCGAGGAGATGAACAATAATATTCAGGAGGAGACAGTCCGACTGATGTACCATGTCCGCGTCGAGGAGAAGGCCGAGCGCGAGGAGCAGGCCAAGCCGATCGCGACAAATAAGGACGAGTCGCTTGAAAAGAAGCCGGTCATTCGCCAGAAGAAAAAAATTTATCCGAATGACAAGTGTCCGTGCGGCAGCGGCAAGAAGTATAAGAACTGCCACGGAAGACCGGGGATGCCGGATCTTGAATGAACCTGATAAAACGGTGGGCGGAGAAATGAAGGGCTCCGCCTGCTTAGACTCTGGGGAGGGTCTAAATAGGAGTAGGGGGTGCGATAATGAAGGTATTAATCGTGTATGCGACCAGGACCGGGACGACGGAGCGGGCGGCACGTATGCTTGCCGGTCATTTTGAGGGAGCTCGCCTGTGTGATCTCAGGGAGGAGAGCCCCGATCCATCGGACTATGATATCATACTGTTCGGCAGCGGCATTTACTTCGGCAGGATTCTGAGACCGCTCAGGAACTGGCTGAACGAATATTGGGAGGTCGTCCGTCCGAAGATCAAGGGAGTGTTTATCTGCAACGCGATTATCGATGAGGTGCCGCAGCTCATGAGGAGCAATTTTTCTCTGGAGCTTCGGAACGCTTCTGTTGTGGTGGACAGCTTCGGCGGTGAGTACAGTCCGAAGAATCTGAATGTCTACGAGAGGACCAGGCTCAAGCTCACCCATAAGGAGCTTCTCGGCGGTCAGGTGACGGAGCTTGTGCCGTGCATACTGCCGGACAGGGTGAAGGCATTTGCCGACGAAATATACGATTATCTCGAAATAAAGGGACTTATGTAAAAAAGAGCACATCGCGCGGCGATGTGCTCTTAACTTTGTCTGTGCCTGACAGAACATCGTCGAAGATGATTTCTGACAGGATTTTTTCATGACCCTATGAGAATCAATCCAGCTTGATTCCCTTGAGAAGATCACCGAGGCTTGTGGAAAGCTTTTCTGCCTTCGGGATCACGACCTTCTCCTCGCGGACCGGTGCCGGTGCAACTTCCGGACGCTCCTCAAGAGCTTTCATGGACAGAGAGATCTTTCCGTCCTTGACCTGAGTGACTTTGACCTTGACCTTGTCGCCGACGGAGAGCATTTCCTTCGGGTGCTTAAGGCGCTTGGTGTTCGTGATCTGAGAAATATGAACGAGGCCGTCGATGCCTTCGCCGAGAGATACAAATGCGCCGTATGTCTGAAGAGAAGCGACTGTACCCTCAGTGACAAGACCGACTTCGATATTGTTTATGCGCTCAGCTTTCTCGGCCTCGCGTCTCTCCTGAAGAGCTTCTCTGGAGCTGAGGACGAGCTTTTTGCCCTCCCGGGCTGCCTCGATAACGCGGACCGGGATTTCCTTGCCCACGAATGTGGCAAGATCCTCAACATAGGACAGAGAAAGTCTGGATGCCGGAATAAATGCGCGGATGCCATCGATGTATGTGACAACGCCGCCCTTTACAGCTTCCTTGACGGTGACAAGCGTAGTAGCTTTTTCTTCCATCATTTTCTTTAAGTTATCCCATGCGATCGCGTCTGCCGCTTCCTTGCGGGACAGAAGAATATTTCCGTTGCCGTCGTCAAGCTTCTTGACAACTGCCTTGATCTCGTCGCCCGGCTTGACGTTCTCTTTTACCGAGAAGCCCGGCTCGCTTGAATAATCCTGATTGCGGATGATTCCTTCAGCAGCATACTGCAGATCAACGGTCACTTCTGTGTCGGTGATGCCAACAACAGTGCCATCTAAGATATCGCCGACATTTATCGTGCGCATTGTAGCGTCAAGCTCTTTCGCGTACTGATCCATTGTCTCTACCGGAGCGGCTGCCTCCGCTGCGATATCAAGAGTGTCTATGGTTGTGTTCATTTCGTCCATGATACCCTTCTCCTTTTTAAAAATATTCTGACGATGGGCATTAAGCCCTTTTTCTAGTTTATCATATTTTTTTAAGAAGCGAGTAAGTATTTTTCTTTTTTTCAAAATATGATATGATAAGCCTTGAAATGTTTACGAAGGGCAGGCACCTGTCTGCTCTGAAAGAAGGAAAACGAATGCAGAGTCAGGACAGCGGTAAAAGCGGTAAAAAGATCAGTCTACTTATGCTCATTGTGATACAGATGGGTGTCGTTCTCTATACGACATCCGGCATCTGCTCCAAGATGACGTCCAACTACCCTGCCTTCAGCTTTATGTGGCTTGTGTGGATCGGTCTCGAGGTCGCGGCGCTCGGCATGTACGCGATCTTCTGGCAGCAGATCATAAAGCGGGTAGATCTCTCGGTGGCCTACGCGAACAGGGCATTTGCTATATTCTGGTCGACTCTGTGGGCCGTGATCCTTTTCAGGGAAAAGATCACTCCTGCCAACGCAATCGGAATTGTTGTTATTTTTCTCGGAATACAGCTGGTGAATAAAGATGCTGAGTAGTATTAATCCGTGGATCCTTCTGATCGCTCTGTCCGCGACTGTCGCGTCCTTCGCGCAGGTGCTTCTGAAAAAGAGCGCGATGGAACCGCACGATAATGTGATAAAAGAATACCTGAATGTGAAGGTCATATGCGGCTACGGTCTCATGTTCGTCGGAATGTTCCTGACGATCTTCGCCTACAGCCGCGGGGTGCAGTATAAAAACGGGCCTATCATGGAGTCGATCGGCAATATCTGGGTCGTGATCCTGAGTTTTCTTTTCTTCCGCGAGCCGATCACCAGAGGCAAGGTCCTCGGCAATGCGCTCATATTCCTGGGCATTGTCATTTTCTATCTGAACTGGGCGGAAATTTCGCCGTCGCTGGAGTTTCTTGTGACGGGTTTCGGTACACTGTTTTCTTCACTCGGATAAGTGATGGAGTAAGGAGAAGAACATGAGTATATATGATGATATTTTTGGCGGCATAGATCAGGCGCTTGACATCGTGGATGAGGCAATCAGCACGGGCAATTTCAATAATATGTCCGAGCGCATCAGAGACGCCGTGGAGCCGCTCGACCAGAAGCACTCAACAGGGAACCGCTGGAGGGACGAGGGAGGCAAGGCAGGCGGAAAATCAAGCTACAACCGCGGCCGCATGGACAACAGAGGCAACGCTTTTCAGGGAACATTCCAGAGCGGGCAGAGCATGTACAACAGGTCCGGAAGTTACGGCAGCCGGAGGTCGTATGACCGCAGGGGTTCCTACAATTCACAGCACAGCGGTCAGGCCGGCTACAGACAGGGAGTTCAGTTCAGACAGCCCCAGCAGGATCCGCTGACGGGCGAGACACCATTCTTTAAGAAGGCAGGCAGTGCATTAGGAAGCCGGATCATGTTCATAGCAGGCATTCTGGGAGCCGGATTCAACGGTATTATCAGCGCCATGATGGTCGCGGCGACAGTCGCGGAGACCTTTGGCGGCGGCGGTGACATGACAGGCGGAGTCGTCGCATCGGTATTCTTCCTGTCGCTCACAGCCGTATTCGCCATGATGGCCAACTACGGAAAGAAGGGCAGGGAGGTCGTCGAGCATTACAAGATGTACCGGAAGATACTGTCGGTCAACGGGTACGCCAATATAGCGGATATAGCGAAGCTGACCGACATTCCCGAGGCTAAGGTCATTAAAGAGCTTAAGAGCATGACCCGGGCAGGAATGTTCAAGCAGGGTCACTTTGACGACAGGGAGACATGCTTTATCGCTTCCGACGAGATGTATCAGCTGTACCGCCAGGCGGAAGATAACTCGAAACGGCTCCGCGAGGAGGCGGAGAAAGAGCGCCGCGAGCAGGGCTATGTGTCCGCGGAGCTGAAAGAAGTCCTGGACAAGGGCAGCGGATATGTCAAGCTGATCCGCGAGGTCAATGACGATATCCCGGGCCGCGAAGTCTCTGATAAGCTGGAAAAGATGGAGAAGGTCGTCACCAAGATCTTTGAGACTGTGAGGGAGAACCCCGAGCAGGCGGATAAGCTCTCCATGTTCATGGATTACTATCTGCCGACGACGGCGAAGCTGATCATCGCTTACAGGGACATGGACAGGAAGGAAGTTCAGGGCGAGAACATCATCACCGCCAAGCAGGAAATTGAGAATACGCTCGATATGATCAACGAAGCCTTCGAGAAGCTGTTCGACAGCATGTTCAAGGAGCAGTCGCTCGATGTTCAGACCGACATTGATGTCATGAGAACGATGATGAAGCAGCAGGGTCTTGCTCCGAACGAACTTGACCTGCTCCGGCGCAAGGAGGCTGCCAAAAATGCCCGCGAGGCGGGGGCTGATATGTGGGGCGACAGCCAGCAGGCATTCCCGCAGATTGAACCGTCAGTGTCCTCGAAGGAAGCGGACATGCCTAAGACATCCAAAGAAAGGCCGATGACCGCGGCTGAGCGCCGCAGGGCTGAGGCAGAGGCTGTGAAGGCTGCGGAAGCCTCCCTTAAGTCGGGAGGGACGACGGCAGCAGGAGGCTTTGCGGAGCAGACTTCCCCGATCCTTGAGTGGGGCGGGAAGGCTGTCACTGAGGAGCAGTAATAGCTTGAAAACTCCCTTTTGTACTGTGGGAGATATTTGCACAATATGTGTCACCCAGCCAGAGATGAATTTTATTAAGGAGGAAATACCATGGACGACTTTAATGCAAATGATATCAAACTCGACGCTTCCGCATTTGCCGCGGATCTCGCGACAGCTGAAGTTCCTCAGCTGACTTTCGGCGCAGAGCCGGAGCCGGCAGCCCCGCAGGTACAGGCCCAGGCACCGAAGCCGGCACCTTCCGAGGCGGATATTCTCACAGAGGGCGAGAAGAAGCAGGTGAGCGCCCTTGCGAAGCAGATCAACCTTGCTGATACCAATGGCATACTCCAGTATGGAGCAGGTACCCAGAAGAAGATGTCAGATTTCTCGGATGCCGCTCTTGCGACAGTCAAGACACGTGATCTCGGTGAGGTGGGCGATATGCTCTCCGGCGTCATCAGCGATCTCGGCAGCTTTAATCCGAATGAGGAGGAAGAAAAAGGCTTCCTCGGCATCTTTAAAAAGCCCAAGAAAAAGATGGAGGAGCTGAAAGTCCAGTACGACAGCGCCAACGCCAACGTCGAGAAGGTGGCCAAGTCTCTGCAGCAGCATCAGGTCTCCCTCATGAAGGACGTCGCGACTCTTGACAAGATGTACCAGTCCAATCTTGTATATTATAAAGAACTCACCATGTACATTCTGGCCGGCAAGGAGAAGATCCAGATGGTCAAGGAGGGTGAGCTTGCGGAGAAGCGCGCGAGAGCCGAAGCTTCCGGTCTTGCTGAGGACGCGCAGGCTGTCAAGGATCTCGAGGATCAGATCAACCGCTTCGAGAAGAAGATCCATGACCTTGAACTGACAAGAATGATCGCGATCCAGACGGCTCCGCAGATCAGACTGATACAGAGCTCTGACACGATGATGGTCGAGAAGATCCAGTCAACACTGGTGAATACGATCCCGCTGTGGAAGAATCAGATGGTCCTTGCGCTCGGCATCGAGGATTCAACGAAGGCAGCCAAGGCAGAGGCAGCGGTGACAGAGATGACGAATAAGCTGCTCACGTCCAACGCCGAGAAGCTGAAGACGGCGACCATTGAGACGGCCAAGGCCTCCGAGCGCGGCGTCGTCGATATGGAGACACTGCGCCGCACGAACGAGATGCTTGTCTCCACTCTGGATGAGGTAGCCAGAATCCAGAGCGAAGGCCGCGAGAAGAGAGCACAGGCAGAGCTTGAGCTCGCGACTCTCGAGTCTGAACTTAAGAATAAGCTGCTCAGCATGAACAGCTGACAGGGGCGCAATCGCAGCCCACGGCAAAATTACAGTTGACACAACTATGTACTTCGATGTATTACTTATAATAACTTATCGGAAGCCGTAAGGCAGATCCGATCAAGGACGATGCATTCGCCCAATCTGACTATCAGATATGTGAGTATTGCGGCCGCCCGCCGGTAAGCGGGCGGTCACAACATTGCGGCGGCAGGATTGCCGCGTCGCGGGACTTTATTTTAGAAGGAGATATACAGGATGGAACTCGCTAAGACTTATGACCCGAAAGGCCTGGAGGACAGGCTGTATCAGAAGTGGCTCGACGGAGGATACTTCCATGCGGAAGTGAATCCGGATAAAAAGCCGTTCACGATCGTCATGCCGCCGCCAAATATCACCGGGCAGCTGCATATGGGCCATGCCCTCGATAATACGCTGCAGGACATTCTCATCCGCTGGAAGAGAATGCAGGGTTTTGAAGCCCTCTGGCAGCCGGGGACAGACCACGCCGCAATCGCGACGGAAGTCAAGGTCACCGAATATCTCAGGGAACAGGGAATCGATAAGAATGAGATCGGCAGAGAAGAGTTCCTGAAGCACTGCTGGGCGTGGAGAGCGGATTATGGCAAGAGGATCATCAATCAGCTTCATAAGCTCGGCAGCTCGGCCGACTGGGAGCGTGAGAGATTCACTATGGACGAGGGCTGTTCAGACGCCGTCCTCGAGGTTTTCATGCGCCTCTATGAGAAAGGCTATATCTACAAGGGCTCCAAGATCATCAACTGGTGCCCGGTCTGCGGCACGACGATTTCTGACGCTGAGGTCGAACATGTCGATCAGGAAGGTTTCTTCTGGCACATCAATTATCCGGTCGTCGGTGAGGAAGGCAGATTCGTGGAGATCGCCACGACCCGCCCGGAGACTCTGCTCGGCGATACAGCTGTCGCTGTGAACCCGAATGATGACAGATATAAAGACATCGTCGGAAAGATGCTGGAGCTGCCGCTCACAGGCAGACAGATCCCGGTCATCGCCGATGAGTATGTCGATATGGAATTCGGTACTGGCTGTGTTAAGATCACACCGGCACATGACCCGAACGACTTTGAGGTCGGAAAGCGCCATGGCCTTGCCGAGATCACAATCCTGAACGATGACGGAACGGTCAATGAGCTCGGTGGCAAGTATGCGGGTATGGACCGCTACGAAGCGAGAGCGAAAATGGTCGAAGACCTGAAAGAGCTCGGTCTCCTCGTCAAAGTCGTCCCGCACACCCACGCTGTCGGCACGCACGACCGCTGCGGCACGACGATCGAGCCGATGGTCAAACAGCAGTGGTTCGTCGCCATGGAGGAGATGGCAAAACCCGCAATCGAGGCCATTAAGAACGGTGACCTCACATTTGTGCCGGAGCGCTTTGACAAGATCTATCTGCACTGGCTCGAGAATATCCGCGACTGGTGCATTTCCCGCCAGCTGTGGTGGGGTCACAGAATCCCCGCTTACTACTGCAGCAGCTGCAAGAAGACGATTGTCCAAAAGAAAGCGCCGACTGTCTGCCCGGACTGCGGCGGTACACACCTTGAGCAGGATCCGGATACACTGGACACATGGTTCTCGTCCGCACTGTGGCCGTTCTCTACACTCGGCTGGCCGGAAAAGACACCGGAGATGGAGTATTTCTACCCGACTGACGTCCTTGTCACAGGCTATGACATCATCTTCTTCTGGGTCATCCGCATGGTGTTCTCCGGCTACGAACAGACCGGCAGGAGCCCGTTCCATCATGTCCTGATCCACGGTCTCGTCCGTGATTCGCAGGGCCGCAAGATGAGCAAGTCTCTCGGCAACGGCATTGATCCGCTCGAGATCATTGACAAGTACGGTGCAGACGCTCTTCGCCTTACACTTATGACAGGCAATGCGCCGGGCAACGACATGCGCTTCTACATGGAGCAGGTCGAGGCCAGCCGCAATTTTGCCAACAAGATCTGGAACGCGAGCCGCTTTATCATGATGAATCTTCCGGAGGAGGGTGTGACGGAGCCGAAGAAGGAGGAGCTTCTCCCGGCTGACCGCTGGATCCTGTCCAGACTCAACACTGTCGTTCGTGAAGTCACTGAGAACATGGAGCGCTACGAGCTTGGCATCGCCGTGCAGAAAATCCACGACTTTATCTGGGATGAGTTCTGTGACTGGTATATCGAGCTGGCCAAGTTCAGATTTGCAAATAAAGACGGCAGGGACGCGTCCTCGAACGCCGCCCTCTACACTCTGCGCACGGTCCTCACGGAAGCCCTGAAGCTTCTGCATCCGTTCATGCCTTTCGTCACGGAAGAAATCTATTGTACACTTCTCCCGGAGGAGAAGACGATCATGATCGCGCCGTGGCCGGTCTACAGTGAAGATATGAACTATCCGGCGGAAGAAGCGCAGCTTGAGAACTTCAAGGCTATTGTCCGCGGAATCAGAAATGTCCGCACGGAGATGAATGTCCCGGCAGGAACCAGGACGGATCTCTTTATCGTCGGCAGTGACGAGAAGGCTACAGAGGAAATCTCAGCCCTTCTTGCTTCTCTTGGCGGGGCGGAGAGAATGCTTTTCGCCAAATCAGTGTTCACGCAGTCTGACAGAGCCGGCATCGCAGAGGATGCGGTCTCCGTTGTGACCGGCAACGCTACAGCCTATATCCCGCTCGATGAGCTTGTCGACAGGGAGAAGGAGATTGCCCGCCTGACCGCTGAGTCGGAGAAGATGGATAAGGAAATAAAGCGTGCCTCCGGCATGCTGAACAATCCGAAGTTTGTGAGCAAGGCACCTGCAGCCAAGGTACAGGCAGAGAAGGATAAGCTCGCAAAATATGAGGAAATGAAGAAGCGCATCTCAGAACAGCTAGCCAAGTATATGAACTGATCATTAGCGGAGAATGCGGCATTATGCCGCATTCTCTGCCTGACATAGGGGGCTTTATTGGCCATTTCCGAGAAATTATAAGAATAACGCATTGTATAGCTTTGATTCCTCAACATAAATGTGATATATATAGCAGTGATTTCACATTAACTGGAAGTACCCGTCAGGGTATATCGGGAGATAAATAATAATACATGGCTGAAAAACAGGGGAAGAAAAAGTCAGGAGAAGAACTTATAAGACTCGGCAACAAGTACGCGCTTCTGCTGCATTTTGTCGGGTGCCTGCTGCTCTATTTCGCAATCGAATGGATGGCCCGCCATTCATTTGTTCAGACAGTGAACTATGTAAATGAGAGGACAAAAGTGTTCCTCTATAATTCGCTGCTCATTTTTATAACAACTCTGCCGGTTTTTCTGTTCAGGAGGCGGGTCTTCTGGCGATCCCTTATTTTCGTCTTTTGGGTGACACTTGGCATCGGCAACGGAATACTGCTGGCCAACCGCGTCACGCCTCTGACCGGCCCCGATCTTAAGATGATGAGTGAGGGCGTCGGTGTCCTTGGCAAATACATGTCCAAATCCGTGGAGACCTTTCTCATCGGCCTGCTCATCGCAGTGGGCATAGTTCTCGTTATTTTCTTCTTTAAAGGACCGAGATTTAAGGGGAAACGCGACCTTAAGATCCTGATCCCGGCCATTCTGGCTGCGTTTATCGGATTCTACGGGCTCACGCATCTCTATTATCATATGAAGCAGCTGTCGACGTATTTCGGCAATATCGCATTTGCCTATCAGGATTATGGCTTTCCTTACTGTCTGATGGTCACGGTGGCTGACACCGGCATCGACGAGCCGCAGGATTATTCCTCAAAGCTCATAATGGACATAATCGACGAGGAGGGAAATCCTGATCCCGGCAAGACTGAGGACCTGCCGAATGTTATCATTGTACAGCTTGAGACATTTTTTGATCCGGAGGAGGTGAACTTCCTCGAATTCTCGGAGGATCCGCTGCCGAACTGGCATGCGCTCTCTGAGGAGTACACCTCCGGTCTCTACACCGTGCCGACGGTCGGCGCGGGCACTGTCAACACCGAGTTCGAGACGCTGACCGGCATGTCACTGCGCTACTTCGGTGCCGGTGAGTACCCGTTCAAGGGAGTGCTGAAAGAGAATACATGTGAATCGGTCGGCTATGTTCTGGGCAATCTGGGACTTACCGCTCACGCCGTTCACAATAATTACGCCACATTCTACAGCCGCAAAACGGTCTATTCCAACATCGGATTTAATGACTTCACATCCAACGAGTACATGGATAACCAGGATGATGTCAACGAGATCGGATGGATGAGGGACCGGACGCTCATTCCCTATATAGGCGCATGCCTGGACAAGACGAGCAACCGCGATTTTGTATTTGTCGTATCCGTACAGGGACACGGAGCGTACCCGACGGAGGATGTGATCGAGGATCCCGCGATCGAAGTCACGGGAGCCGAGACCGAAGAAAAGAACTGTCAGTGGGAGTACTATGTGAACCAGCTGCACGAGATGGATCAGTTCGTAAAGGATCTGGTCGACTACGTCTCGGAGCGCGGTGAGCCGACGGTCATCATGTTCTACGGAGACCATCTGCCGACCTTGGGGCTTTCTGACAGCGATCTCATAGTAGGAAGCACATTCCAGACGAGATATCTGGTCTGGGATAATATTGGTCTTTCCCAGGAGAAGAGGGACATCTGCGCTTATCAGGCAGTGGCCCGTATGTTCGACCGTATGGACCTGCACGAGGGGACTATGTTCCGCTTCCATCAGACCATGCAGGAGAATGAGTTCTATCAGCTTGACCTGCAGACTCTCCAGTATGATATTCTGTACGGGAAAAAATATGTAT
The DNA here is from genome assembly GCA_017514845.1 of Lachnospiraceae bacterium. Taxonomy (GTDB): domain Bacteria; phylum Bacillota; class Clostridia; order Lachnospirales; family Lachnospiraceae; genus Chordicoccus. The sequence continues at coordinate 9,052 of JAFWIM010000207.1, read as the reverse complement.
ACGGCCAGTCGGATCCTTTCAGCAGAAAGGCTATGGCTATGGGCATAAATCGCATAGAGCTGGATTCGCTGGAACAGGTATCCGGCGGCACCTTCTATGTGCACGGCAGGAACTTTACCCAGTCCAGTAAACTGATCGTTTCCGGCAAATGGTACCCGACCTCCTTCGTTGACAGCGAGACTCTGCTCGTGACCGGTCTCACAGTGGAGGACGGGGCGCTTGTGAGAGTGGGTCAGCTCAGCAATTCGAACTCGGGCAAGTTCCTCAGTTACACGAACACGATCACGTATCTGCCGCCCGAGAAGGCGCAGGTGCTGGGCCTTCTCGGACAGGATATCCTGGATCCGTCCCTGCCGATGCCCGGCACGGAGAACGGAAATACAGACGGCAGCACTGACGGCGCGGCAGGGAATCCCGGGGACGAGGCCGCAGGCAATACCGATAACGAGGTAAAGAGCTGATGATAAATTACGAAGAAGAATTGAAGAAATTTACACCGAGTCTTGATGTCGACGAGGCGGAAGGCGCTATTTATTCGCGTGACCTGACAGATGTCATCGATATACTTCAGGAAATGCTGAGAGAGACTTCCGGCGGGAGAAAAGACTGATCGAAAGGAATAAGAATCGTTATGAAATGCATGAACTGCGGTGCGGAACTAAATGATTCCGCATACTGCCCGAAATGCGGCTGCGATGTGTCTGTCCAGAAACAGGCGATTGTCCTCTCGGGGCTTTACTATAACCAGGGACTTGAGAAGGCTCAGGTAAGGGACCTCAGCGGCGCAATCGATATGCTGCGCAGAAGCCTCAAGTTCAACAAGCTGAATGTTCCTGCCCGCAATCTGCTCGGTCTCGTATATTTTGAGATGGGGGAGGTCGTCGCGGCCCTGTCCGAATGGGTCATTTCCAAGAACATACAGCCCGAGAACAATATCGCGGCGGAATATATTGAGAATCTTCAGCAGGATGCCAATCGGCTGGATATTATCAATCAGACAATTAAAAAGTACAATATCGCTCTTGAGAACTGTCACAAAGGCAACGAGGATGTGGCTATGATCCAGCTGAAAAAGATTCTTGCCCAGAATCCGAAGCTGATCAAAGGCTACCACCTCCTGTCTCTGTTATATATAAGGCAGGGAGAATACGAGAAGGCCAGAAAACAGCTGAAGAAGGCGATCCGCATAGACAAGACCAACACGACGACCCTGAGGTTCCTGAAGGAGATCGACGAGCAGACCGGCACATCCACATCATTTGAGCCGCGCTTTTCTATCTGGTCGTCGAGAGACAATGACAGGAACACGGATGAGACCGCGAGCGAGGAGGGGTCGGCGAAGGCTGCGCAGCCTGCTTTCAGGGAGACGACCGCAGGGTCCACTGTCTTCAATATCGCGATCGGTCTGCTCATCGGAGCCCTTGCGGTGTGGTTCCTTATTATGCCCGCAAGGACGCAGAGAATCATGCAGGAGGCGGACCGAAAGACCTCGGAGTATTCTTCGCGCGCCGCTGAAGCGGACACGCGGATCACGGAACTGTCACAGCAGATAGAGATATCCGAGGAGACCGTCAATACCGCGAACACGCAGATTGAGACTGCCACGGCCAAATCGACCGCATATGAGAGCCTCATCAAGGCAGTCAATGCATATAATAACGGGGATCTGGACCTGGCTTCCAATGCTCTCTCCTCGGTCGACGTATCCAAACTCACGCCGGAGGGCAAGGCCATTTACGATGATCTTGTGGAGAAAGCCAACGGAGAACTGCTCCGCGGCTACAAGACCGACGGCATCAGTGCATACGAGGAGGAAGATTATCAGACGGCTATTCAGTGCCTCGAGGCGGCGAAGGCTATTGACTCGAGCGACTATGAAGTCCTGAGCTATCTTGCGCACTCTTACAGGATGACCGGCGATACCGCGAACGCGGATATCAACTTCCAGCTGATCATCGACACATATCCGGATACTGTCCGCGCCGACAACGCCCGTGTCTACATGAGCGAGGAGGCGCTTGCCGCGGCGGAAAACGGCGATGGGAATCCGTCCGGGAATTCCGGTGGGGATGAAAATACTGGTGACGAAGAGAACTCCGGGAGTGAAGACGGCGGTGACAATGAGGAAGATTATGAAGAAGACTATGAGGGGTGACATATGATCGAGATTACGGACGCACTCATGAATATATGCGGACGTGAAAATGTATATCGGGACGAGCCGATGATGAAACACACGTCGTTTCGAATCGGCGGACCTGCCGACTGGTTCGTCAGCCCGGAAACCACAGGGGCTCTCTCAGAGACTATACAGTTCCTTAAAGCCGGTAGTGTGCCCTATTTCATTCTGGGCAACGGCAGCAACCTTCTTGTCTCTGACGACGGATACAGAGGCGTTGTGATCCAGATCGGCAAAAATATGAGTGACATAGTAGTGAGTGGGACAAATGTGCGCGCGGAAGCGGGCGCGCTGCTCTCCACGGTGGCGTCAAGGGCCGCGGCCGCGTCTCTTACCGGTATGGAATTTGCCGGGGGGATACCCGGCAGTATCGGCGGAGCCTGCGTCATGAACGCGGGCGCTTACGGCGGCGAAATGAAAGATATCCTGACATCGGTGATCGCTCTCTTTGAGGACGGAAGCGTGCGCAAAGTGCCCTGCGGGGAGCTCATGCTCGGCTACAGAAGCTCTGCTCTCATGAGGAACGGAGCCATTGTGCTGGAAGCGGAGCTGTCTCTGACCGAGGGGGATATCGGGGAGATACGCGCCACCATGGATGACCTCAGAGAACGGCGTGTCTCAAAGCAGCCGCTTGATCTGCCCAGCGCCGGCAGTACGTTCAAGAGACCTGAGGGTTATTTTGCGGGAAAGCTTATCATGGACTCCGGTCTTCGGGGCTATGCGGTCGGAGGCGCTCAGGTCTCGGAAAAACACTGCGGCTTCGTTGTCAACAGAGGCGGAGCAACTGCCGATGACGTCATGACGCTTATACGCCATATTCAAAAGACTGTTCTTAAAAATTTCGGCGTCGAGCTTGTGCCCGAGGTCAGATTCCTGGGCGAATTCAGGTGACAGAGCGGGACTCTGTGATGAGGCGTTCTTGATAAACTGCGAGAAGGCAGCGGTCTTCAGAAAGATGTGTGAGGATATGCCATGAGGTTCATACTAGTCACCGGGATGTCCGGTGCAGGAAAGAGTACAGCGCTAAGGTTTCTTGAGGATGCGGGGTATTTCTGCGTGGATAACCTGCCTGTATCCCTCATTGTTCCGTTCGCGGAGATATCGAGCGACGGCAAAGCGCCGGACTACAACAAAATCGCGCTCGGAATCGATATACGCAACGGAAAGAGACTCGGTGAGATCGGAGGTATCCTGCACCAGCTGTCGGATGAGGGGATCCGCTACGAGGTCCTCTATCTGGACGCCGCGGACGATGTGCTGCTCAAGCGATACAAAGAGAGCAGGCGTGTACACCCGCTGTCAGGTCCGGACGGAGACGTGGCAAAAGGCATATCGATGGAGAGGTCCCTGACATCGCACCTCCGGGAGAGAGCGGATTATATTATTGATACCAGCCAACTGCTGACAAGAGAGCTTCGCGAGGAGATGGTGAAGATATTCATCGATGACCATGCCTACAAGAATCTCTATGTGACCGTGAAGTCATTTGGATTCAAGTACGGAATTCCTGCCGACTCGGACCTTGTCTTTGACGTTCGCTTTCTTCCGAACCCGTACTATGATCTGAGCCTCAGACAACTCACGGGTCTCGATGCTCCCGTCAGGGAGTTTATCGAAAAGAGCAGCGAGAGTACCATCTTCCTTGATAAGCTCGAGGATATGCTCACGTTCCTGATTCCGAACTATGTGTCCGAGGGCAAGAACCAGCTTGTCGTGTCCATAGGATGTACGGGAGGCAGACATCGCTCTGTCGCTCTTGCCGACGGGATATACCGGAGGCTGCGCAAGCATAAGGAGTACGGCATCCGGATCGAGCACCGCGATATGAGCAAGGATCTTGTAAAAAAAGAAACAGATTACGGAGTGAGTTAAATGTCATTTTCAAGTGAGGTAAAGGATGAGCTGCTCGGTGTGATGCCGGGGGCGCGGCACTGCAAGATCGCGGAGATTGCTGCCATATGCGCGATTCTCGAAGACCGCGGAAGTGACGCGGAACTGTCGATCCGTACCGAGAATGAGAGGCTTGCCAGAAAGTTCTTTACATTACTTAAAAAAGCATTTAATATAGAAAAAGATTTGCGGATCTCCGTGGTGGAGAGAAGCAAAAGAAGTGCGTTCAGGGTCGAGCTCAGAGACCCTGGAAAGGTGAATGATATACGAAAAGCCACATCCCATCCTATGATGCTGTCGATGGAGTGCTGCAGGAGATCTTATCTCCGGGGGGCGTTTCTGGCGGCAGGGTCGATCAGCGCTCCTGAAAAGTATTACCATCTTGAGATCGTCTGTCCTGACAGCGATGTCGCGGGGACGATCAGAAGCACAATGAGGAATCTTGGGCTGCTGGCAAAGATCGCGGTGAGAAAAGGGTCGAGTGTCGTTTATCTCAAGGAGGGCGAGCAGATCGTTCAGGTCCTCGGTGAGATGGGGGCAGGATACGCTTTGATGAACCTGGAGAACGTGAGGATCCTGCGTGACATGCGCGGCAGGATCAACCGACAGGTCAACTGTGAGACAGCGAATCTCGGTAAGGCAGTGGCCACGGGTGTGAGGCAGAAAGAAGATATCATGTACATCATGGAGCATGCAGGTCTCGGAAGTCTGCCGAAGCAGTTGAGGGAGATGGCCGAGGTCAGACTTGCCTATCCGGATGTACCTCTGAAGGATCTGGGTGAATATCTTGATCCGAAGATCGGAAAGTCGGGAGTCAATCATCGCCTGAAGAAACTGAGCAGTATTGCTGCGGAATTGCGAAAGCAGAGAGCCGAAGACGAAAGTCAAAATACCTGAGGAGGATATTATTATGACGCAGAAGGATATAACGGTCCAGCTGGACAGCGGACTTGAGAACAGACCGATTGCATTTCTTGTACAGGTCGCCAGTCAGTTCAGAAGTGACATATATCTGATTTCCGGCAACAAAAGGGTGAACGCGAAGAGCATTATGGGCATGATGTCCCTTGGACTGATCGCGGGCGAAGACGTGACGGTAACTGCTGACGGATCTGATGAGCAGGACGCGGTATCTAAGATCGAGAAGTTCCTGACGAAGGTCGGCTGAACAACAAGCTCCTCACTGGGTCAATAAGGAGTCTCATTGAAAATCACAGGGGGCTGTCGCATTAAGACGCGCCGCCGTTATATATGACAGACGTTATATGCCAACGTCTGCCATATATAGCGATGACACCGTCTGATGCGGCAGCCCCTTTACGTATGCGCAGGCCCAGTCTTCAACACAGGGCTTTAAACCTATGTTAAAGACGAGTTTGATTTGCATATTCATCGTAGACTTATGTCACGGAAATTCTGTGTTGATGATTGAACTTAGCGCACGCGGAACCAGCAGCTGTAACCGATTCTCAGACCGAGGGAGCGGTACAGTGCTCTCGCGGAGGCGTTGTCCGATACGCACTGGAGGTAGGCTTTGGCCGCTCCCCGGCGTTTGCCCTCAGTGAGCAGTGTGGTGCAGATGCTGCGGGCGATTCCCTGCCTCCGCATGTCCTCGCGGACAAATATCGCGTAGATGCCTATGAACTCGCGGTCGAGGATCCCCAGTCCTGTCGCTGCGATTCTTCCGTCCGCGTCGCGGACGAGCACAGCAATCTCATCCTTGGGGATCGCGTCATACATGCCGGGAACAATGCGCAGATGGACGGGGTCCGTCATCTCCTTGAGGGAGAAAAGGCCTCCGAGCCACTCGCTGTCGACCCTGTCTTTTATCTCGATCGGCAGGGGGGATCTGCATTTCGAATAGCTTGTGAGCAGAGGACCGTACATGACATCGACCCAATGCTCTATGTGGTAGCCTCTGGCGGAGAGTGTTCCGTCGAGGGCCGGGTCGGTCAGCGGGCTGATCTTGAATATGCAGGGCGTTCCCCACCGCTCATAGATTTTTTCGCAGTACGCTATTTTTTCTTCCAGCGGAAGGATGGAGGCTCCGATCGGTTCCGCGCAGTTCGTCCGGTGCGTATAGAAATAGGAAAAGCGGAGGATCCAGCCGTCGTATACCTGCATCTGGTGGGACGGCCATGCGTTAAGTGACAGATCTTCAATTGTTTTTATATCTTGCGGTAAGTATATATTCATGTTTATATTATAGAAGATTGCGCGAAAAAAGAAAACTATGTACAGAGTCTGATAAAAATGATAAAATATAATCTATGCTAGATAAGTGGGCTCAAAAACAGCAGCCTCGCACAAAGGAGACGACATGTCAAAATTCCTTAAATTTATAGTAAATCTGTTTTTAACACTGGCAATCATCGTGACTGCCGGGATCATAGTCCCGCCGCTTCTCGGGGTGAATACTACAATTGTTGACACGGCCGGTATGGATACCAATCTGCCGCTGGGTTCCGTGACATATTCCCGCGACAAGGCTGTTATGGAACTTCAGGCGGGAGACGAGATTCTGAAGGAGTCCGGATCGGCGACATACGCGTATATCGTTCAGGAAGGCGACGCCGCGACCGGAGAGTTCACGGTCGTCAGCGCAACGGAGCCGGAAGCTTCGCCCGAGACAGTCATTCTGAGAAATTCGGTGTCGGAAGTAGTACTCACAATCCCGTATATCGGATTTGTTGTCGTCGCGATGCAGTCCCTCGAGGGAAGAATCATCATCGCGCTTGTGATCCTGTTCATTATTATCCTATTTATTTTGTCGGAACTCTGGAAAAAGAGAGACGATGACGAAGATGGTGAGGATGACGATGAAATCGGTGACCAGGGAAACGTGCAGGCCGCATCGGCTGAGAAGACAGGCGATGCGGGAAGAAGAGTTCGGACGGCAGGTAGCAGCGCGGGTTATTCGGAAAATGTGAAAGATAACAGAGGCTACGGCACAGTCAGCCAGGACACCGCTTCCATTGCGGCAGCCATGGTCGGCCTTGAGACTTTGGGCGGAAGGAAAGAGACCGCAAGTGATACGAGCGCGGAGACGGCTTCCTCAAAAGAGACGGATGAGGATACTTTGACGGTAACGGAAACGCCGGCCGCGAGCATTCCTGATGAGATGCCCGACGAAGAAGAGACAGAGACTGTTCGGGTCCTGCCGGAGCAGGATGTTGAGACGTCCGCCGAGCTTTTAGGTCCTTCGGCAGCGGAAGAACCCGAGACCCGCGAAGTAACGGGCGACACAAAGGTATTTCCCGGTTCTCTGGCCTCACAGATAAAGAACTTCACGGCCGATACGGAGACTGCGGACAGGAGTGATCAGGGCACGGAGATGATCCGTGAGACAGCGGCAGTTTCGGAGACTTCGGAAAACGCCGCACCCCGATCCGAAACAATGATCGAAGAGGCACTGATCGCGGAGACCGAGAAAGCCGCGGCTTCCTGGAGCGACACGCCCAAGGCGGAGAAGGAGCAGGAACCGAAACTCCTCTGGTCATGGACGGATGAGCCGTTCGAAAATGAACTGGACGGAGACAGCTGGAACAGCTTCCCGGCGAGGAACGCCCAGAGCGCAGATGAGTTTCCGGAGAGATTTGCCCCGGTAGAGCGCATGACTCGTCAGGAAATCATCGAGCAGGCGAAGACGGGAGGCAATGATCCGAAAATCCATCGCGATGAGGTGACGGGCATAGACATCATAGATTATTCGGATCTTCTGTGATCGATTGATATCGGGAAGGAGCGAGACCTGAGTTCTTTATATTATTATAGAAGAAACAGCAGATCTTCCGATGTCGATTGTATGAAAAATAATACGTAAGAAATTCTTAAAAAACCCCTTGCAAAAGCGAGGGGTTTCATTTATAATATACACCGCTGTGGCATGATAGCTATGAAGCGTGAAGTTGCTGCACAAGCGTTGCAGGTTCTCCGTGGAGCGAATGTCATGTAATGATACTGGCGACAAGTCACTGTGCAATATGTCCGCCTGCTCAGGCGGAAACAGTCGTGTGCTTATCCCGAAAGCATAGTCGGGAAACACACGGAAACGTGTACAGTCACCGCTTGTCGTACGTAAGAAGTACGAAAAGGAGGCGACTTTTTTTATGGCAAGTCAGGTTATGAGAATCACTCTCAAGGCGTATGATCACACACTCGTGGATGCATCAGCTGCAAAAATCATTGATACTGTTAAGAAGAGCGGAGCAACAGTCAGCGGACCGGTCCCGCTTCCGACAAAGAAGGAAGTAGTTACGATCCTTCGCGCGGTACACAAGTACAAAGATTCCCGTGAGCAGTTCGAGCAGAGAACGCACAAGAGACTGATTGATATCCAGGCTCCGACACAGAAGGTCGTGGACGCGCTGTCCAGACTGGAAATGCCGGCGGGTGTCTACATCGACATCAAGATGAAAACCAGGTAACATCCAATTAGTATGATTGCAAGTGCAAGAGCAATCCGCTGTAAGGAGGAAAAACATGAAGAAATCAATTCTTGCAAAGAAGGTCGGTATGACCCAGATCTTCAACGAGGACGGCGTCCTCACTCCGGTAACAGTCCTTCAGGCTGGTCCGTGCGTAGTTACGCAGGTCAAGACAGCTGATAAGGATGGTTACGATGCTGTTCAGGTCGGCTTCGAAGATATCCGTGAGAAGCTGGTCACAAAGGGCGAAATGGGAGTCTTCAACAAGGCAGGCGTTTCCGCAAAGAGATTCGTCAGAGAGCTTAAGCTTGAGAATGCTTCCGAATATGCTCCGGGACAGGAAATTAAGGCTGACATTTTTGCTGCAGGCGACCATATCGACGCTACAGCAATTTCAAAGGGCAAAGGCTACCAGGGTGCCATCAAGCGCCACGGCCAGCACAGAGGCCCTATGAAGCACGGCTCCAAGTTCCATCGTCATGCAGGTTCCAATGGTACATCATCAGATCCGTCCAGAGTCTACAAGGGCAAGAAGATGCCGGGTCAGATGGGCAAC
>JAFWIM010000206.1 GCA_017514845.1 Lachnospiraceae bacterium | reverse complement strand
GCGGGAAGGTTTAGCTGCTAAAAGACCCGGACTTTTAAAAGCCCGGGTCTTTGTATAAGAGAAATCCGGCCGCGCTGCCGGATTCTACTCGATGAAAAAGGCTGCCGCACTAAAGCGACAGCCTTTTCTTATTTCAGGATACTAATACCTTCCGGCGCCTCCACATTCAGATCAAGCTTCTCTCCTTTTCTTGCCCAGGACACCCTGACATCGCCTGCCGGGGTCTTCACAGTGCCTTCCGCCCAGTCCAGATATTCCGCGTGCGGGCTTACCTGTATTTTTTCATAGCCCGGGGCTGCAGGACGTACGCCGAGGAAGGCCGAGGGCATCTCATAGAGGGCCAATGCTCCCCATGCATGGCACTCTGATCTGGCATAATTTTCAGACTCGATACATGTGGTACAGCCATCATACACCATCTTCCTCCATGCATCCCACAGACTATTGGTCTTCTCATAGAGACCGGTCTTCTCCAGCGCCCTGAAGAGATAAAAGCTCATAGCGACTGTGCACTGAGGATGTCCTTTTTCCTCCATAGTCCTTATGAGATTCCTGCGGCCGCTTTCCGGGTCAAGGGTCCCTGTAAGAACACCGAATACCTGGACCTGCTGGCTGGAGTGAAGAACCGGCACCTCTCCTTCTTCCATGAGAAGCTCGCACGGACCGTCTGTGAGAAGTCCGTCAGCCTGTCTGCACAGACGTCGAACGGCTTTCTGCACCTGTCTTGCCCGCTCTCTGTATTCTGAAGCTGTATCCATGCGGCCGATATACTCCGCGAGGCAGGCAGCATGCTGCAGACCATACACATAGAGAAGCGACTCCATGGTAATCGGTCCTTTAAGGCCAGCCGTCGGCATGCCTGTCGTCGGATTCCACTCCACTGCCCAGTCAATAAAGGACCAGTATCTCGCTTCCAGATTTACGCCTCCCACTTTCTCCACCAGACCGTCAGGTGTGAGATGCCGGTCGAAATAAGCCAGGATCCTGTCGACCGCCGGCATATAGCGGCGTACCAGGGCCTTGTCTCCAAAATACATCATATGGTCATAAACCATGAGGATGTAAAAGATGGAGAAGCCCGGTATGACGTTGGGGTTCATGTTGGGATAAGAGCAGTTGAGAAGTCCATTGGACCTCTGCGCCCTTGCGAAGTCATCGATTGCCTTTCTGGCAAGACGATCATCGGCTGATACCGCATAGGTATATAGGATCTGGGATCTGGTATCCATCGTGTACTGGAGCTGCTCATAGAACGGGCAGTCCTCGTAAGTCTCATGCATGCAGCGGCGCAGCGTCCTCTCACTCATATCCCAGATGGACTTAAGAGACGGGTCGGACGTCTCCACATGGGTCCTGACCATAAGAGGATAGCCCGTCTCCTCATAGTCCAGTGTATAGATCCAAAGAGGTTCCTCTTCTGTCTGCACAGTAAGCTCAATAAAGCGGAAGGTCCTGAACCAGAATGGTTCAAAGATTTCAGGCTGCTCCGCGCAGCCGAGACCTGCCACGTGATAGATATCCCTGTAGCCTTCCAGATGACCCGTAACTGTGTCCAAACGGTTCTTCTTGATTGCTATCCCGGCATTCGGAGATTTTTCCTTCTGCACATAGGCTTCCGATTCCAGGAGTGTGACTAGAGAACCTTTGCCTTTTCCAAATGTCAGCCGCAGGTATCCCGTCATCTCCTCACCGGCATTCAAAACGATCCTCACCGCTGCATGCGCAGTAATCGCAACGTTTCCTCTCCCCGCAAGCAGCATTTCCCACCTGCCCTCTATTCCCTCGGAGTCTCCTTCGATCAGAGAACCGAAATGCCTCTTCCTGCGGTACATAAATGGTATAGTGCGGGGATTCAGATTGGCCGGAGACACAGCCCTGCTCATTTTGACATCCGGGTAGGGAAGGGCACATGCCCATGCGCTGTCATCAAAATCTTCCCCAAGCCAGCCAAAGAATTCTTCACTTCCGAAAGCCTCCTCGTGGATCAAAAGAGGCGCAAAGTGCTCATCCTCCGCCGGAAAAAGGGTCGTTCGGTCGATGTGGCATTTCCAGTCAGGGCCTGCGTTAAAAAGGCTACATAAGTTTTCGTCTGCAGTACCCTCAAAAGTCATATACAGGCCGGGGATCTCTGTCCGGAACATGGAATGATTCCCCATTTCCCGCTCCATTGGGTAGCGCAGGACCTGTACGCCGATGATATTCTTTCCCTTCTTCAGGTAGGAAGCCAGATCCACGCTGTCATAGAACCACACTTCTCTGTCGCCTTTGGACGGTCCAATCTCGACCAGAAATCCATTAATGTACAACTTATAGCGGGTATCAGCGGAAATATTCAGATAAGCATTCTCAGGGACTTCAGCAAGCTCTATCGTTCTGCGAAAATAAACGGTTCTGGGAGATTTCTTGTCCTCATGGATCCACTCCGGAGTCCAGATCCAGTTTGATACAGCTTTCATCACTCAGCTCCTTTCATTGTTACTGGATAATAATTGTATCAGGGTATTTAAATGATATGGTCGCCAAAAGTATTGGTGATGACACCAATTACAAGCAACTATTAATTCTGCCCTTTGACAACTGAATACAGTTCATGAATTCCATATAGTCAACTCTGTGTTGGATTTATGCGGTTTTCCAGCCCTCATCGTAGTATAATAGAGATAGAAATTCTACTATCATTTACGAGGTGCCCCATGTCCTTTGTCCCGAATTCCGCTCAGCAGATATCCCTTTTTGACAAGCTCGCTTT
>JAFWIM010000205.1 GCA_017514845.1 Lachnospiraceae bacterium | reverse complement strand
TCTGTGTGGTGACGGAAGACCGATCGGTATCCGGAGCTAAGCGGATGGCGTATCCGCAGATGTTTTAGTCCGGCCGCCTAAAGCGGCCCTGCGGCGTGAGCCGCATATGGAAGCACGTGGATTTATCCATGTGAGCTTCACGCTTTTTTAATCAAAGGCAACCAGAATGGCTTCCGACTGGGAAGATAGTTGCCTTTCAGTCAAGAGAGCAAGATGGGCATTAAGGCAAAGGCAACGAATGACCATGGTAAGCAGGTTATTAGTTGCTTTTACTGATAATCGAAAAAAATCAGATCCCCGGGGAGATGTAGTTGACATGCGGAACAAATGTTCGTACAATGGAAATACATCAAATCAATAATTCGAGCAAGAAATGCAAGTAAAGCAGCAAACTTCCCCAAAGGAGACCCTATGGAATTCAAACTTCACTCTGACTACAAACCGACCGGTGACCAACCCGAGGCCATCCGCAAGCTTGTCCAAGGCTTCCGCGAAGGAAACCAGGCCCAGACGCTCCTTGGCGTCACGGGTTCAGGCAAGACTTTTACAATGGCGAACGTGATCACCGAGCTCCAGAAGCCCACGCTGGTCATCGCGCACAATAAGACGCTGGCGGCCCAGCTCTACAGTGAATTCAAGGAATTCTTCCCGGAAAATGCCGTTGAATACTTCGTCTCCTACTATGATTACTACCAACCGGAGGCGTATGTGCCATCGTCTGACACATACATTGCCAAGGACTCCTCCGTCAACGACGAGATCGACAAGCTGCGCCTGTCCGCTCTGTCATCCCTGAGCGAGCGCCGCGACGTCATCATCGTCGCCTCCGTCTCGTGCATCTACGGCATCGGCGCACCGGAGGATTTTGCAAATATGATGACCTCCGTCAGACCCGGCATGACCAAAGACCGCGACGAGCTCATCCGTGAGCTCATCGATATGCAATATGAGCGGAATGAGATGGATTTCCACCGCGGAACCTTCCGTGTGAAGGGTGACACACTTGAAGTCATCCCTGCCGACAATAACGAGTACGCGGTGCGCATTGAATTCTTCGGAGACGAGATTGACCGTGTGACCTCTGTCGACACGCTCACCGGAGATGTGAAGGCAGAGCTCAGTTATCAGGCCATCTATCCGGCTTCCTTCTACGTTGTTCCACCTGAGCGAATGATGCAGGCTTGTGACTCCATCGAGGCCGAGATGAAAGAGCAGGTCCTTTATTTTAAGAGTCGCGATAAGCTCCTTGAAGCCCAACGCATCGGAGAGCGGACTGAGTTCGACATTGAGATGATGAAGGAGACCGGCTTCTGTTCAGGAATTGAGAACTATTCACGCCATCTCACCGGCAGAGAACCGGGTCAGCCACCGTATACTCTGATTGACTACTTTAAAAATGACTTCTTAATTATAGTAGATGAGTCCCATATGACGGTCCCGCAGATCGGAGCAATGTTCAACGGCGACCGCAGCCGCAAGGCGACTCTTGTCGACTACGGATTCCGACTGCCGAGCGCACTCGATAACCGTCCGCTCAACTTTGAAGAGTTCGAGGAGCGTATCGATCAGATCATGTTCGTCTCCGCCACACCTGGCAAGTATGAAGAAACGCATGAACTCCTTCGTGCAGAGCAGATTATACGCCCGACCGGCCTGCTCGACCCGGATGTCGATGTTCGCCCGGTCGAAGGCCAGATCGACGATCTGGTGAGTGAAGTCAACAAGACAATTGAGAAACATGGGAAAGTCCTGATTACGACCCTGACTAAACGTATGGCCGAGGATCTCACTGATTATATGAAGGATCTGGATATTCGGGTGCGGTATCTCCACTCTGATATTGACACATTGGAGAGAACACAGATAATCCGGGAGATGCGCCTCGATGTATTTGATGTTCTGGTCGGCATCAACCTTCTACGCGAGGGTCTTGATATTCCCGAGATTACGCTGGTGGCGATTCTCGATGCGGATAAGGAGGGCTTCCTTCGCTCAGAGACATCACTCATTCAGACAATCGGCCGAGCTTCCCGAAATTCGGAAGGTCACGTTATCATGTATGCGGATGTGATGACCGATTCAATGAAGAGGGCAATCAGTGAGACGAAACGCCGCCGTGAACTTCAGATGAAATATAATGAAGAGCATGGCATCACACCGCAGACGATTCAGAAGGCAGTGCGCGATCTCATTTCTATCTCCAAGGAAGTTGCCAAGACAGAGGCGGAGCTTGAGAAGAACCCGGAGGATATGAGCCGGGCAGAGCTCGAGAAGCTCATTGAGCAGGTCGAGAAGCAGATGCGAGCCGCTGCTGCGGAGCTCAACTTTGAGATGGCTGCTGAGCTTAGAGACAAGATGGTAGAGCTCAGGCAGAATCTCGACGATGTAGCAGATACAGAGCGCAGGATCCGTAGTTCCAACCGCGCGAAGGCCAGGACTGAGGGAGCCATTGCGGCCAATGCCCAGCCCAAGAGGACATATAAGAAGTATAATAAAGCCCGGGGAAAAAACAGGGGAGGGAAAGCTTGAGTCTTTAGGAGGTGATTACTTGGCAGGAAATATGTGTGACACCTGTATAAACTACGTCTGGGACGAAGACGATGAAGATTACAACTGCTGCTCAGATATGGACGAGGATGACTATGTGAGGTTTATCACCGCACCTCATGCGGTGTGTCCATACTACCGGCTTGATGATGAGTACGCAATTGTGCGTCATCAGATATAAAGATCCGGGGCTGGCGCTTGCTGGCCTCGGTTTTTTCTTTGTGAGAGAAGAAATTAGCATAAGACACCGCGCGAAACAAACTCGTCTTCAATCTGCAACACAGGATTCTCGTGACGTAAGTCTACGAGGAATGTGCAGAACAAGCTCGTCTTCAACATGGGTTTAAAGTCTTTGTTGAAGATTAAGCCTCAGCTGCCCAATGCTCCACTGGAGCATTGTTACGCATGCTTAGGCACGGCAGCCCGCGCTCGATCAAAGATCGCGATTAACTTGTTTACGATTTGTGAAAAATATATTTTTGTGTTGACATCCACCGCACCCGAGAGTATATTATGTCTTAGATGTTAGCACTCCAATACAATGAGTGCTAACAAAGATAAATGAGGAGCCACCCATGGAACTAACCGAGAGAAAACGGAAAATTTTATATGCGATTATCCGGAACTATCTTGAGACAGGCGAGCCTGTCGGTTCCAGGACAATCTCAAAATACACGGACCTGAATCTCAGCTCCGCCACGATCCGGAATGAGATGTCTGATCTCGAGGAGATGGGATACATACTTCAGCCGCACACATCTGCCGGCCGCATCCCGTCAGACAAGGGGTATCGCTTTTATGTAAACTCACTTGTCCAGGAAGAGACCAGACAGGTCACAGCCATGAACAGCCTGATGATCGCGAAGACGAATCGCATGGAAGAAATTCTGAAGCAGGTCATACGATTACTGGCCAGCCGCACGAACTACACGACGATGATCTCCGCGCCTTCCTATAAAGGGAACAAGGTCAAGTTCATTCAGCTCAGCAAGCTGAATCCGAGACAGCTCCTCAACGTCGTCGTCATTGAGGGCAACGTGGTCAAGAACCACATCATCGATCTGAGCGATGACATCGATGAGGAACAGGTCCTGAAGCTCAACCTTCTGCTGAACACCCGCCTGAACGGACTTACGATGGCTGACATCAATCTCGGTCTTATCTCCAATATAAAGGAGGAGGCCGGTATTCATGCAAATGTAGTCAACGAAGTTCTCGATACCATCGCCGAAGTCATAAGAGCTGAGACCGATGAGAACATGGAGATTTACACGAGCGGTGTAAATAACATTTTCAAGTATCCCGAACTTGCGGACACGCAAAATGCGAGCCGCCTGATCACAACGCTGGAAGAGAAAAGCGTTCTCGCGGATTTCGTCAGAGAGACGGATTCGAGCGTGAATGAGGAGAACGGCATCAAGGTCTATATAGGCGAGGAGAGCCCGGTCGAGTCGATGAAAGACTGCAGCGTTGTCACAGCCACATACGATCTGGGCGACGGTCTGCAGGGTACGATCGGAATCATCGGACCGAAGCGCATGGATTATGAGAAGGTTATGAACAACCTGCAGATATTCAAGGAGGGCCTTGGCGATTTGTTCAGGAAGAACAAGATCGAGGGTGACGGATCAGCAGGAACCGATATCGTTGACGCATAGGATCGGATCTTTGATCGGATAATATAAATAAACTCTCAGAGGTGACGACATGATAGAGATAATTGAAGAAAGGAAGGAACCTGATTTGAGCACAGAGAAGAAGAAGGTTTCTGAAGAAATTACGGATGCCCTGAAAGAAGCAGCCGAATCCGAGGCAAAAGCGGCGGATGGAAACGAAGAGAAATCTCAAGAACCGGAAGCAGCAGTAGCCGAAGAAAAAGCCGAGTCTGCAGAGGGCGCGGAGAAAACGCCCGAGTCCGGCGAGAGCACCGCGAAAGCGGAAGCCGAGGAGACAACCGAGGCAGACGAAAAGGCGGAAGCATCCGAAGAACCTGACGAGACAGAACATAAAGATACCACAGAAGAAACCGAGAATGGCGACAAGGAGCCTGACATGCTTTTCGGAAGCCGCAAGCTGAAGAAAGAAATCGAGAAGAAAGACGAGCTCATCAAAGAGCAGAATGAGAAATACATCCGGCTCATGGCTGAGTTCGACAACTACAGGAAGAGAACGGAGAAAGAAAAAGCCGGCATGTACGCGATGGGAGCGAAAGATGTCGTTGAGAAGATCCTTCCGGTCGTTGACAACTTTGAGAGAGGCTTTTCGCTGGTGGCTGAAGAGGATGCGGAGGATCCGTTCACAGAGGGAATGCAGAAGATTTACAAGCAGCTTATGACGACTCTGACAGACCTCGGCGTCACACCGATCGAGGCGGTCGGCAAGGAATTTGATCCGAACCTTCACAATGCTGTCATGCATGTGGATGACGATAGCGTCGGCGAGAACATCGTCGTGCAGGAATTCCAAAAAGGCTACATGTACAAAGACTCGGTAGTGCGCCACTCGATGGTGCAGGTAGCAAACTGAGCACAAGCCGCAACAAGCTTTGTGTGACTTGAGTATATGACCGCAAGGTTCATATGCGAACTAAACTTATAATCGCGAAAGCGTTTATATAAATAAAGAAATCAAACCAACATTAGTAAATATACTGGAGGAAATTATTATGAGTAAGATTATCGGTATTGACCTTGGAACAACTAACAGCTGCGTAGCAGTTATGGAAGGCGGCCAGCCGGTCGTTATTGCAAATGCAGAAGGCGCCCGCACAACACCGTCCGTAGTCGCAGTTACAAAATCAGGCGAGAGACTTGTCGGCGAGCCGGCTAAGCGTCAGGCAGTTACAAATGCTGACAATACAATCGCTTCCATCAAGAGAAAGATCGGAACAAATGAGAAAGTTACCATGGGCGGCAAGTCCTACACACCGCAGGAAATCTCCGCTATGGTCCTTCAGAAACTGAAGGCTGACGCTGAGAATTACCTTGGCGAGAAGGTCACAGAGGCAGTTATCACGGTTCCGGCATACTTCAACGATGCACAGCGCCAGGCGACAAAGGACGCCGGCAAGATCGCAGGTCTTGAAGTAAAGCGTATCATCAACGAGCCGACAGCAGCAGCTCTGGCTTACGGTCTTGACAACGAAGTAGATCAGAAGATCATGGTCTATGACCTTGGCGGCGGCACATTCGATGTATCTATCATCGATATCGGCGACGGCGTCATCGAAGTTCTCGCAGTTAACGGCGACAGCCACCTCGGCGGTGACGACTTTGACAATGCGATCACGGACTACATGCTGCAGGATTTCAAGCGCAAGGAAGGCGTTGACCTGTCCAACGACAGAATGGCTCTTCAGAGACTGAAAGAGGCAGCTGAGAAGGCTAAGAAGGAACTTTCTTCTTCAACAACAACGAATATCAACCTTCCGTTCATCACAGCTACAGCTGAGGGCCCGAAGCACTTCGATATGGACCTCACAAGAGCTAAGTTCGATGAGCTGACAAGAAGCCTTGTCGAGAGAACAGTTATCCCGGTACAGAAAGCTCTTCAGGATGCAGGCCTTACGGCTTCTGACCTTACAAAGGTCCTCCTGGTCGGCGGTTCCACACGTATCCCGGCAGTTCAGGATAAGGTCAAGGCTCTGACAGGCAAGGAGCCGAGCAAGAACCTCAACCCGGATGAGTGCGTAGCAGTCGGCGCTTCTATCCAGGGCGGCAAGCTCTCCGGCGAAGCCGGCGCGACAGACATCCTTCTTCTGGACGTCACACCGCTTTCACTTTCCATCGAGACAGAGGGCGGAATCGCTACTCGCCTGATCGAGAGAAATACAACGATTCCGACAAAGAAGAGCCAGGTATTCTCCACAGCAGCTGACAATCAGCCGGCAGTTGATATCCATGTTCTTCAGGGCGAGAGACAGTTCGCAGCAGACAACAAGACCCTCGGCCAGTTCAGACTGGACGGCATCGCTCCGGCACGCCGCGGCGTCCCGCAGATCGAAGTTACATTCGATATTGATGCCAACGGTATCGTGAATGTCTCCGCTAAGGATCTCGGAACAGGCAAGGAGCAGCACATCACGATCACATCTTCCTCCAACATGTCCGATGCTGATATCGACAGAGCAGTCAAGGAAGCTGCAGCTTTCGAGGCTCAGGACAGAAAGCGCAAGGAAGGCGTCGATGCCAAGAACGAAGCTGAGTCCATGGTATTCCAGGTCGAGAATGCTCTGAACGAAGTCGGCGACAAGATCAGCAGCGATGAGAAGGCAGCTGT
Source organism: Lachnospiraceae bacterium (assembly GCA_017514845.1). Taxonomy (GTDB): domain Bacteria; phylum Bacillota; class Clostridia; order Lachnospirales; family Lachnospiraceae; genus Chordicoccus. The sequence continues at coordinate 18,172 of JAFWIM010000205.1, read as the reverse complement.
TCAGGCTGACGTTGATGCTCTCAAGGCAGTTGTCGAGAGAGTCAAGAACGTACCGAACCTTTCCGACTCTGAAGTTTCCGAGCTGAAATCCGGCAAGGAGAAGCTGATGAATTCCGCACAGAAGGTATTTGCCAAGATGTACGAGCAGGCAGCTCCGCAGGGCCAGGCAGGTCCGGGACCGCAGAGCTTCGGCGGCGGCAGCTACGGCGGAAATAACGGCGGCGACGATGATGTTGTCGATGCTGACTATACTGAAGTATAATGGTACTACTTTGCAGGGGCTCGCATTTACTGCGAGACAGCTGCAAATTACACCGAATCAGCCGTGCCGCATCGGTACTCTGATGCCGATGGCAACCGTTGCGGCGTAACTATTCAGGAATACTGAATAGTTACAGTATAATTAAATCTGACATTTTGAGGCTCCCGCTCTTTGCGGAGTGGGAGCCTCATTTTTGGTGTTTGTGGGATAGTGCCCCACAACTATTAATGAGCAGGATATTAATTGCCCGCCGCTTTGCGGAGCGTGGGTCTTCCAGACTGAGAAAAATTGGGGAGAGATATGGCAGAGAAGCGTGATTATTACGAGGTGCTCGGCGTTGCGAAGGACGCATCCGATGCTGACCTCAAAAAAGCATACCGTCAGCTGGCTAAAAAATACCATCCGGACGTAAACCCGAGCGAGGAGGCCGCCGAGAAATTCAAGGAGGCATCCGAAGCGTACTCGATCCTGTCCGATCCGGACAAGAGGAGACAGTATGATCAGTTCGGGCATGCTGCATTTGAAAACGGCGGAGCCGGCGGATTCGGCGGATTTGACTTCACCGGATCCGGAATGGGTGATATTTTCGGCGACCTGTTCGGCGATCTTTTCGGCGGCGGCACGAGATACTCACAAAGGGCCAACAACGGTCCGATGCGCGGGGCAAATGTCCGCACCTCCGTCAATGTCAGCTTTGAGGAGGCAGTCTTTGGCTGTGAGAAGGAAATCGAACTCAATTTCCGTGAAATGTGTGAGACATGCCACGGCACGGGAGCCAAGGAGGGGACCCAGCCCGAGACCTGCAGCCGCTGTAATGGCACAGGCCGCGTGATCCAGACACAGCAGTCGATCTTCGGCATGATGCAGACAGAGACGGTCTGTCCGGAATGCCGCGGTCAGGGCCGCATTATCCGTGAGAAGTGTCCGGAATGCCACGGCAGCGGATACAAGACAAAGCGGATCAAGATCAAGGTCCAGATCCCTGCGGGTATCGACAACGGAATGTCCGTCAGAGTACGCGACAAGGGTGAGCCCGGCACGAACGGCGGCGCAAGAGGCGATCTTCTGGTCGAAGTGCGCGTAGCTCGCCATCCGCTTTTCCAGAGGAACGATACGGATCTGTATTCGACGGCGGCGATTTCATTTGCAAAAGCCGCTCTCGGCGGAAAGATCCGGATCAAGACCATCGACGGCGACGTCGAGTACGAAGTCAAAGCCGGCACAGCGACAGACACAAGGATCCGTCTGCGCGGCAAGGGAGTACCGGCTGTCAATAACCCGAAGCGCCGCGGCGACCACTATGTCACTCTGGTAGTCCAGGTGCCGACAAAGATGAACCGCGCTCAGAAGGACGCTCTCAGGAAATACGCCGAGGCTATGGGCGAGTCGTAAACAATACAGATGATACAGGCAATCTGCGGGACTGTGCAGGGATTCGGTCCGGAATTATGTCAGCCGGCGCTGACGCGGATATTGCGCAAGTCTCGCGGCGTGAGCCTGGTGAGGTGCAGATATGGAATGGATGAAATATACCATCAATACAACAGAGGAAGCCGAAGATCTTGTCTGCTCCATGCTGAATGACTTCGGCATCATGAACGTTGAGATTGAAGATAAAGCCCCCGTTTCTCCCGGTGAGAACGGAGGCTATTTTGGCGATGTGGTGCCGGATCTCGGTTTCGATGATCACACGGCCAAGGTCTCTTTCTATCAGGAGATTCCGGAGGATGACCCTGACTTCGATGAGGATGAGATCCTGCGGAAAGTCGGCAGAGGACTTCTCGACCTCCAGAATATGGGCGTTACGATCGGAAGCGCGCAGATCGACATTTCGACCACTGCCCAGGAGGACTGGGCCAACAACTGGAAGCAGTATTTCCATCAGTTCATGGTCGACGATATTTTGATCATCCCGTCCTGGGAGGATGCGGAGCCGGAGCATGAGGCATCTATGGTGCTTCGTATCGATCCGGGCATCGCGTTCGGGACGGGCAAGCATGAATCCACCCAGCTCGCTATTCGCGGGCTCCGAAAGTATCTGAAGGACGGTATGCGTGTGCTGGATATCGGAACGGGCAGCGGTATACTCGGAATCGTCGCGTTAAAGAGCGGCGCCGGTTACGTGCTCGGGACGGATCTCGATGTGAATACCCTGGAAGCGATCGGTGAGAATATTGAGAAGAATGGGGTCGATCCGGAGACATTTGCATACGTGATCGGAAACATACAGGACGATCCGGTCATCCAGGAGTACGCTGGCGGTGACTATGATATCGTAGTTGCAAATATCATCGCCGAAATCCTCGCCGGCATCACCCCGGTCGTTCCCAACCATCTGAAGAAGGGTGGAATCTATATCACGTCGGGTATTCTGATCACTCACGCGCAGGTCGTCCGCGATGCCATGGCGGCGGCAGGACTTACGATCATTGAGGAAAATGAGATGGGCGAGTGGGAGAGCATCATCGCCCGTCTGGATTAAAGAGAGACTTTTATGTTCAGATTTTTTGTTGATGAGTCGCAGATGAGCGGCAAGGAGCTAGTGATCAGCGGCGGTGACGTCAATCATATTAAAAACGTGCTGAGGATGAAGCCGCTTGACGAGGTCGAGGCGGTACTGCCGGATGGCCGGATCGCAACCTGCAGTCTCAGAGAGCTTTCGGATGACGAGATCATCGCGGATGTGCTGTTCGTGGAGGAGTCCGGGGTCGAGCTCGGGAACAAGATTACCCTCTACATGGGTCTGCCCAAATTCGACAAGATGGAACTCGTGATCCAGAAAGCGGTGGAGCTCGGTGCTTACCGCATCGTTCCTGTCAGCATGAAGCGCACGGTCGTGAAGTTCGACGCAAAAAAGGCGAAGGCCAAAGTGGCCCGTTGGCAGGCCATCGCGGAGGCGGCGGCTAAGCAGAGCAAGAGGGCTGTCATACCTGAAGTCGGCGAGGTGGTCTCTTTTAAGGATGCCCTCAGGGAAGCGCAGGGGCTCGACCATATACTGGTGCCCTATGAGTGCGCCGAGGATATTGTGAGGACCAGAGAGATTATTTCCGGAATCGGAGACGGAGAATCTGTGGCTGTCTTCATCGGCCCCGAGGGTGGGATCGACGAGAAGGAAATAGAGGCGGCAGCAGACGCCGGTGCCAAAATGATTACGCTTGGCCGGCGAATTCTTCGCACGGAGACGGCGGCTATCAGTACCCTTGCTATTTTGATGTTCATGTTCGAAACTCCGTGAGTTTATCTCACATAAAGAGCTTATTTTGTGCTATGATATAGGTGATTTCTGAGAAAGGAAATAAGAATTATGAAGCTTACAATCCAGAAAATTCTTATCTGTGCACTTTCCCTGATCGTCAGCATCGGAGCCTGTGTATGCGGCATGTATATGACGATCCTTGCGCATATGCTGATGAGATACAGGATCATTTTCTGCCTGTTCTTTTTGCTCAATCCGGTTCTTGTGATCTTTATGATCCGGTTCATGTTCAGGAAACCGGTTCCCAAGGAGGAGACGGACGGCATTGCTGAGCCGGAAAAGAAGAAAAAGTGGGGATTCTCTAAGAAGGATGAGCCGCAGTATGCCGAGCCGGAAGCTGATCAGACTGCCGAACCGGACGCTTCGATGACATCTTTCTCAGACGGCGCGTATACGGGCAATTCGTATGGCAATACAGGCTATACCATGTCTGCCGACACGGATGTTTCCGCTGCTGTATCGGAGATTTCTGAGACGCAGTCCGTCACATCATCATTTGCAGATGAGCTGGATGATGACATTGATTTCTCCGGTTCAGTTGCCGAGAAGACAGCAGGTCCCGTGACTGAGGATTCTGTCGCGAAATTTAAGAAAATCAGTCTCAAGAGAAAGAAGCGCGCGGATGAATGATACGCACGCGGCGCGACATAAGCGTCGAGGCATTTTGATTATGAGGCTGCTGCATAAAAGAACCGCATGGAGCCGGAGTGCCTTACCGGGTGGAGCATTCAGGTGTGCGGCTCTTTTATGCGGCAGCTTTTTTCGTAGGTGTGATGAGATGTGGAGGTCTTAGGATGAAGAATTATCGGATGCTCGTGCAGTATGACGGGACCCGCTACAACGGGTGGCAGAAGCAGGGAGATACGGACAACACAATACAGGAGAAGCTCGAGACGATTCTGTGCAGGATGACCGGCACGGATCAGGTCGATGTGCACGGAGCCGGCCGCACGGATGCCGGCGTGCATGCCAAAGGCCAGGTTGCCCAGTTCCGCATCGACACCGAGCTGTCGACCGGTGAGATCCGCGACTATCTGAACACATATCTGCCGGATGACATAGGCGTGCTCTCGGTCGATATTGCCGCACCGCGCTTCCACAGCCGATTCAACGCGACTCAGAAGACGTATCTGTATCGGATTGGCAAGGATAAGTCCTACCATGTATTTGAACGAAAATATATCTATGAGTACCGGGGCGAGCCGCTCGATGTCGCAGCCATGAAGATGGCGACGATCCAGCTCCGCGGCGAGCATGATTTCAAGAGCTTCTGCGGGAATCCCCGCATGAGAAAGTCTACTGTACGCAAACTTTTCGCGATCCATATCCGCGAGAATGAGCATGAAATAGACATAGAGTTCATTGGCGAGGGCTTCCTCCAGTACATGGTAAGAATTCTTGTCGGGACTCTGATCGAGGTCGGCGAGGGAAGGCGGGATCCCCGCTCCATGGACGCGCTGCTCGAAGCCCGCGACCGCAAGCTCGCGGGACCCACTGCGCCTGCCTGCGGGCTGACCCTGATGGAGGTCCGCTATAATTGACGGCCGTAACAGTTCAGCCAGGCTGTACTATGGATCTAAGTCCGGCGCAAACATCATCTTCATCGAAAAGCGCAGGTCCTTCCCTCCGAGCTTGCAAAATGCTTTGCATTTTGCGATCTCTCAGTCGGACCTGCAATGCTTTTCTCACGAAGATGGATGCTTTGCTGCCGGTAATGAACTGCTATAACAGCCTGCCTGAACTGTCGATCAAACTAATAGAGACATATCCTGCAAGAAGTTTTTAAAAAAACACTAAACACCGCCCGGCCAGTATGGTATAATGTCTCGCTGTCAACTATATGAGGAAGCAGTGCTGAAAGCCTGGCAGGATTCAGGGAAACGCAGCAAGACAAAACTGCGGGATCTTGTTCGTATACAGGGAAACGCTGTGTGCCGGGGCTGCCGAAACCTAAGGAAACGGAAAGGAACGATCCGTGAGAGAGATCTATTTTGATAATTCATCTACAACTGTCGTCTCAAAGAAGGCTGCAGAAATCGTCATGCATGTGATGACCTGTGACTACGGCAACCCATCGTCACTTCACCAGAAGGGCGTCGACGCAGAGAAGTACATAAAGAACGCAAAGAAGCAGATCGCGAGGACTATGAAGGTCTCGGACAGCGAGATTTACTTTACCTCCGGAGGGACAGAGTCGAATAACTGGGCGCTGATCGGCGGCGCGCGGGCGAACCGCCGCGCAGGCAATAAGATCCTTACCACCCCGATGGAGCACCCTGCCGTGTCGGAACCGCTGAAAATGCTCGCGTCCGAAGGCTTTGAGATCGTGACCATCCCCGTTGACAGCCAGGGGAGACTCGATATGCAGGTGCTCGAAAACGAGATGACGGAGGATGTCATCCTGATCTCCATGATGTACGTCAATAATGAGATTGGCGCGGTGACACCGGTCGCGGAGATCGGCAGACTGAAGAAGATTAAATGTCCTAAAGCCCTCTACCATGTCGATGCCATCCAGGCGTACGGAAAGTATGTGATCTATCCGAGGGAGCTCGGGATCGACCTGCTCTCTGTCAGCGGTCACAAGCTGCACGGACCCAAGGGAACCGGTTTCCTGTACAAAGCGGACTCCGCCAAGCTGCTGCCCCTCATATACGGAGGAGGACAGCAGAATGCGCTGCGAAGCGGGACGGAGAATGTGCCGGGAATCGCCGGCCTCGGCATGGCGGCTGAGGAAGCCTACACAGATTTTGATGCCAAGATCTCTCACATGAGAGCCCTCAGGGACAGAATGATCGCAGGGCTCAGTGAGATTGATAATGTCGTTATTCACGGCATGCCCGGCGATGAGGGCGCACCCCACATTGTCAATGCCGCATTTATCGGTGTGGGGGCGGAGGTGCTTCAGCATACGCTGGAGAATCAGAGCATTTACGTCTCCGCAGGTTCCGCCTGCTCATCCCACAAGAGAGCCGGCTCACCGACGCTCACAGCCATCGATGCTCCGAGGGAGGAGATGGAGTCTTCGGTGAGGTTTTCATTTGCAGAAAACAACACAGAAGAAGAAGTCGATGAAGCGCTGGCGTATCTTAAGCAGATGCTGCCGATGCTGAGAAGATACAGAAGAAAGTGATGTTCGAAAAAGGCAGCGGAGTCCTGCCGGCTTGGAGGAGTTAATATGTACAATTCATTTATGATCAAATACGGCGAGATCGGCATCAAGGGTGACAACCGCCACCTCTTTGAGGATGCGCTTGCGAAGAGGATCCGCACACTGCTGAAGAGGATCGACGGTGAGTTCGAAGTCACGAAGATCCGCGGAAGAATTTATGTCAACTGCGGCGGTGACTGGAACTATGACGAGACAATCGACGTGCTTCGCCATGTGTTCGGTGTTGTTGGTATCTGCCCCGTCGTGATTTACGAGAAGGACGGCGTGGAGAAAATGAAAGCCGACATGATCCAGTATGTCCGCGAGGAGCATCCGAACTGCGCGCAGACATTCAAGGTCAAAGCCCGCCGTGTCGATAAGGAGTTCCCGCTCACTTCCATGGAGGTGGCAGCGGAGCTCGGCGAGGCTATCCTAGAGAATTTCCCGGATATGAAAGTCGATGTCCATGATCCCCAGATCCTTTTCGATGTGGAGATCCGCGACGAGGTGTATATTTATTCGAAAGTGATCCCGGGACCGGGCGGCATGCCGATCGGCACAGCCGGACGGGCCATGCTTCTTCTCTCCGGCGGAATCGATTCTCCGGTCGCCGGCTGGATGGTCGCAAAGCGCGGAGTTACGATCGACGCGACATATTTCCACGCGCCGCCCTACACATCCGAGAGGGCGAAGCAGAAAGTCGTGGATCTCGCGAAGATCGTCGCCAGGTACACAGGACCGATCAGGCTCCATATCGTCAATTTCACGGATATCCAGCTGTATATTTATGACCAGTGCCCGCACGAAGAGCTCACAATTATCATGCGCCGCTACATGATGCGGATCGCGGAGCACTTCGCGAAGGAGGAGGGAGACCTCGGTCTCATCACCGGCGAGAGCATCGGTCAGGTCGCAAGCCAGACCATGCAGTCGCTTCGCTGCACAGACGCTGTCTGCGAGCTTCCTGTCTACAGACCTCTGATCGGATTTGACAAGAACGATATCACCGCGATTGCGCGCGAGATCGGCACGTATGACACATCCATCCTACCGTTCGAGGATTGCTGCACGATCTTCGTAGCGAAGCATCCGGTCACGAAGCCGATCCTTGAGATCATCGAGCGCAATGAACGGAAGCTCAATGAGAAGATCGATGAGTTGGTGAAAGAGGCGATCGACACGGCCGAGGTCGTGATCGCAAAATAATAGTAGAGTCTAAAGAGGATCCGTTCCGGCTGAATAATCGGGGCGGGTCTTTTTTTCGGCACAAAATCGGCAGAGCGCATAATGTTCGCGTTAAACCGCTCTTGCCGAACCCATCCTGCCGGGGAGGAGAGGCTAATTTTCGGATTGTAGATGAAATAAAGCCGTGTATGGTGTATTATCTTAGTTGAAGACACCCTTCGCCATCATGGCGGTGGGGCGTATCGGATTCGTCTCAGAGAGTGAGGTCTGCCGGCATTCGGGCAGCGGGGCTTAATGAAGCACAGAGAAGCAGCATGTCCATAGGAGCTTCGGCACCAAGTGGGTGTGGGGATGCATTGCAGGAAAGGGACTTGGCACAGATGGAACAAAAAGGCGTATGGACACCGGGCAAAGCGGCCGCTCTGATCATTCTGGCGGCCTGTGTGTGCATTGCGGGTTTTTTCGGATACAGGCATTTAAGGAACGTGTCGGTCACTGATGACGGCGAGGAGGTCTATGTCACTTCTGTCGCCTATCTCACCGGTGCAAATATAAGCGGCGCGATAAACAAATTCGGCGGCGTTGTGGAATCGCCGGAGACGTGGTCCGTCGACCCGAATTCCGAGTACAAAGTCGCCGCGGTTCTTGTCTCCGTGGGGCAGGAAGTGAGCGAAGGCCAGGCCCTCTTTACGTATGACGTCAACGCTTTCCAGGATCAGCTGGCCAAGGCGCAGATCGAGCTCGAGAGGCTGAACGCCGAGCGGAACGCGCTCGATGATACGATCGCCGCCCTTGCCAAACAGCAGAAAAAGGCTGATAAGGACCAGCAAGCCAATTTCACGATTCAGATCAAACAGCAGGAACTCGAGCGAAAGCAGAAAGAGTACGATATAACCGTGAAGCGCACTGAAATCGCGAAGATCCAGGATAACATCAACAACGCTACGGTATACAGCAAGATTTCGGGTGTTGTGCAGTCGATCAACGAGAGCGGTTCTTCCGAAGTGCCGGACGGGACAACCGACAACAGCTTCATAAAGATCATGAAGACAGGTGATCTGCGCGTGAAGGGCACGGTCAATGAGCAGACCATCGGTCAGATCTACGAAGGTCTTCCGATGATCGTCCACAGCCGTGTGGATGAGAGCATTACGTGGCACGGCACGGTCACAAAGGTTGACAGGGAGAACGTCCAGAGCAATCCCTACGCGAGTATGTTCGGAAATGACGGGGGTTCCAGCTCAAATTATCCCTTCTACGTGGAACTCAGCGGCAGCGAAGGGCTCATGATGGGGCAGCACGTGTACCTTGAGCCGGACCTGGGGCAGAACGACGCGGAGGCACACCAGGGCCTCTGGCTTGACTCCTACTATATTGACGAGACAGCAGATCCGTTCGTCTGGGCCGATGACGGCGGAAAACTTGTAAAGAAACCGGTCACACTCGGAGAGAGAGATGAAGAACTCGGCAAGGTGCAGATTCTTGAAGGTCTTACGGAAACGGATCTCATCGCATTTCCGGAAGACACACTACACGAGGGCATGAGGACTCTGGATTCAGCCACGATGATCGCGGAGGAGACAGATGAGGATCCGGAGGAGATTGCTTAAGCCTGTACGGGCTGAGGCCTCCGGCAGGGAGCCGGCTAAAGGCTTACAGGATCGCCGACAGCCATCGGGACAACTGCAGGGCAGACGAAGGACGTATGTATGGCAAATGTGATTGAGTGCAGAGGTGTATACAAGAACTATTTGTCCGGGAAGATGGAAGTCCCGGTCCTTCGTGATGTGAATTTTCAAATGGCAGAGGGTGAATACACCGCCATCATGGGACCGTCCGGTTCGGGCAAGTCAACGCTGATGAATATTATCGGCTGTCTTGACGTGCCCACAAAAGGCAGGGTCCTGATCGCCGGCCAGGATATTGCGGGTCTCAGCGACAACGAGATGAGTGATCTTCGTCTCTATAAGATCGGGTTCGTGTTCCAGACCTTCCAGCTTCTCTCCCGCCAGTCAGCTCTCTCCAACGTCGAGCTGCCGCTCTCGTATGCCCATGTTCCCAGGAAAAAGAGGCGCGAGCTGGCCATGGAGGCCCTGAAAAAGGTCGGACTTGAGGACCGCGTGAATTTTATGCCGTCCCAGCTGTCCGGCGGGCAGAAGCAGAGAGTGGCCATCGCGAGGGCTATCGTGAACAATCCGAAGATCCTTCTCGCCGACGAGCCGACAGGAGCGCTCGATTCAGCGTCAGGCAAGCAGGTCATGGAGATATTCCGCCAGCTGAACAGGGAGGGCGTGTCAATTCTCATGATCACCCATGACCGTGAGATCGCCTCGCATGCGGACCGCATAGTAGAGATCCGCGACGGAGTGCTTAGAGAGAATGAAAACTGCGGGGATGCGGGCGGAGGTGATGCAGTATGAAGAGAAAACGCATACTGGTGCCTCTTCTGGCGGTGTGCGCGGTATTGCTGGCGGCCGCCGGGATCGTGTACGCGGTGAAAAAATCACAGGAGAAGACCGTGATGGTCATTTCGGCAAGTTCTCTCAACTACGGCGGAGGCTTTTTCGAAACATCCGTCACAATGGACGGAACCATCACAGCAGATGTCTCTCAGGACATTTATATTTCAGGCACCCAGACGGTCGACGAAGTCTTTGTGGCGGAAGGACAGAGAGTGTATGTCGGGGATAAGCTGATGACTTACGATACGGTGAAGACCAGCATGAACCTCGAGAAAGAAAAGATAAACAGGGAGCAGATCGAGCTTCAGATCGATGTCGCGATGCGCAACCTTGTGACCCTGAAAAAACTGAAGCCGGTAAGCACCGTGGTCGAGCCGACGGAAGAGCCCGGGGAGCCTGACGACTACGGGGAGGAAGAAGGGTCCTACCCGGACGAGGAAAACCCGGACGAGGAAGTCACGGATGAGGTCGAAATCACCCCGACGGGTAAGCCGAAAGCGACACCCACGCCCTCATACGGAAAGGCTGTCAGGTATGAGGTGCTGGACGGATCGGCCGAAGCTTTCAACGCGTCGGAGTCCGACGCCGGCACAAGAGAGAACCCCTACAGGTTCCTGTGCACAGATGGGACCGAGATCCGTGCGGCATTCATTGAGATGCTGCGTCAGATGGCCGAAGAGAAGGGCAGAGACGTCTACATTTCCCTTGAGATTTATTCGGGGGACAATGCGGACGGCAAGCTCCTTGCGGCCTGGATCCTGAACGCTGCTTACCTGGACCGGGTGGAGGACGAATGGAGCCGCTATCTCTATCTGTATCCGGTTGTTTCGGATCCTCTTAAGGAGCCGACAAAAGTTCCGGAGAACGACTTTCCTTTTGTGACGGCAGCTCCCACTCCGATACCGACCGCGACGCCGAAGCCGGGCGAGGGAGACGAGGACGAGGCTGCGCCGTCTAACGTTGGCAGAGATGCTGTGACCACAACGCCGACAGTGACTTCGCAGCCGGAGCCGACTGTGACAGACGCCCCATCCGGTGCGGATGAGGCAGGCAGTGATGAACGCCAAATGGACGCGCCGCGGGTGACATCTCCGCCCGAGGGTGGAGAGAACGGTGCGGGAGCAGCTTCTTACGAAGGACGGGGAGCTGCTGCAGGAGCAGCTTCTTTCGAAGGCAGGGGAGCTGTTGCAGGGACAGCCTCTTTGGCGGACAGAGGAGGCGGCTATATGCCCGTACTCAGTCGTGAGGCTGTGATCGTAGCGGCTTCGGACAACGGCTATGTGTATCTTGCAAATGAAGAAAAGTCCGAATCCGGAAACGCAATTGCCGGCGCGCTCGGTCTTATCCCGAGCAGCGCGAAGATGACGAAGGAGGAGATCGCGGAGCGCAAAAAGGAGGAGGAAGCGAATCTGACCTCACTGAGACTCGACCTCCGCGAGTGTCTTCTTGCCATCAAGGCGGCGGAGAACGCCGTTAATGAAGGCACGGTCCTCTCCCGGATGAACGGGATCGTAAGGAAGGTCGGGGATAAGAATCATATCAGTAATGACGGATCACCGTTCCTCTCTGTCACCTCAGAGGAGGGTCTCTATGTAAAGACTTACCTCAGTGAGAAAATGTACGGAAAAGTGAAAGTCGGAGACACTGTCGACATTATGGCATGGGAGACGGGCATGAGCTATAAGGGACGTGTGCGGGATATTTCCTCGTATCCTGCTGTCTCGCAGTACAGCGATCCGCTGGCATCGCAGTATCCGATGACGGTGTCATTTGCAGCCGGAAGCGGTGAGGTAAAGAACGGTGAGTGGGTAATGGTCACCTATGACCCGTCCGGAGCCGGCAATGAGGAATCCATGGCGGACAGCATGGGCATGATGTTTCTGTACAGTGCGTTCATCCGCGAGGAGAACGGAAAGATGTACGTCATGAAGAGAGGAGAAGACGGACTGCTCATGAAGCAGTATATTGAGATCGGGAAGATATCCGGAGAAGGCTCCGAGATCCTGTCGGGAGTGACGACGGATGATTACCTGGCCTTCCCCTACGGCAAGGAAGTGAAGGAAGGGGCGAAGACCCGTGAGGGAACAATCGATGAGCTGTACGCAGGCTGACACGGAGGATGGACATGCTGGAGAATCTTATATATGCCGTGCAGGGTATCTGGTCGCATAAACTGAGGTCATTTCTCACCATGCTCGGTGTGATTATCGGCATCGCGTCAATCATCGCGATCGTGTCGACGATCAAGGGAACCAACGACCAGATCATGCAGAACCTGATTGGCGCAGGCAATAATGCGGTGACTATTTCGCTCACGCAGGGCGAGTCCGAGTACTATATGGACGGAGGTGCGCCGGCCGGCGTCTCAACTGTCTCTGATGAGCAGAAGGAGGCGATCCGCAGTCTGCCGGACGCTGCCGACGCGTCTTTCTATGTGAAGAGAAGTTATCTTGACGGCGTGGAGAGTGGTGAGAATACGCTGAGTATGGGAAGCATTTACGGAGTAGATCTGCATTATCTTTCGACCTGCGGCTACATCGTAAGTGCCGGCCGACCGTTCGTTGAGAAGGACTACACCGGTTTTCGAAAAGTTCTGCTCGTCGATGAGAAGATCTCTCAGAGCCTTTTTGATAATACAGATCCTCTCGGCCGCACGGTAATCATTCACGGGGAGCCGTTCATCGTGGTCGGTGTCATACGGAAAGCGGACAATTTTCAGCCGGTCATCAATTCGTTCTCGGATTATATGACCTATCACCAGGAAGATTTTGGGACAATGCTGATTCCTTCCGCGGCATGGCCGATCATTTTCGCGTACGATGAACCTGAGAACTGTGTGGTCCGAGCCAGGACCACGGAGGGGATGAGTACAGTCGGAAAAGACGCGGAGAAGATCATGAACCAGTCGATCACATCCGCCACGGATGTCAAATACAAGGCGGAGGATCTGCTCGAAAAAGCGAGGAATAAGCAGGAGCTGTCGGCGAGTACCAACAACCTGCTGATCTGGGTCGCCAGCATAGCCCTCCTGGTCGGGGGCATAGGTGTCATGAATATCATGCTTGTATCGGTCACGGAGAGGACCTCTGAGATCGGACTGAAGAAAGCCCTCGGAGCCAGAAAGAGTGTGATCCTGCTGCAGTTCCTGACCGAGTCCGCAATGCTTACGAGCATAGGTGGTATTCTGGGAGTCGCCGCCGGAATCATTCTAGCTTATGTGGTTTCTCGGATGACGGGGACGCCTGTGGCTATATCTGTGCCGGCGATCATTCTCGGCGTCGGTTTTTCGATGCTGATCGGCATAATATTCGGGCTGCTGCCGTCGATAAAGGCTGCCAACCTGAATCCGATTGAAGCTTTAAGAAGAGAGTAGAGGCGTGAAGAAAGCATGCGTAACAATGCTCCGGTGGAGCACTTAGCAGCTGAGCGTTTATCTCAGTGGGTTTTCCCCACTGAAATAAAGGGCTGTCGCAATGCGACAGCCCTTCTGAATGGTGCTTATTTATCAGACTTCGTATACAGAGAGAGTCTTGAGAACATCCTCAAGGTCTGCACCCTCTGCATGGATGTTCAGGTCGATCGGCTGGGAAAGATCAAGGCTGAAGATTCCCATGATGGACTTTGCATCGATCACATAGCGGCCGGAGACCAGATCAAAATCATAGGTGTAACGGTTGATATCATTGACAAACTGTTTTACTTTGTCGATAGAGTTAAGTGAAACTTTGATAGTTTTCATTTATGAAATTTCCTCCTTGTGGATAGCCAGTAACTATCTTTGTGAGCAGTTTTATCTGCTGTATGTCAATCTTAGCTTGAATCAGAGTCAAGGTCAAGCCAAAAGAAAGGAACTTTGAGATGAAAGTTGCATTTCACAGCCTCGGCTGTAAGGTAAACTCGTATGAGACGGATGCCATGAGGCAAAGTCTCCTGCACGCAGGGTATGAGGACGCCGATTTTGCGCCCGGTGCCGACGTGTACGTGATCAACACCTGCACCGTCACCAATGTAGCCGACAGGAAGTCGAGGCAAATGCTGCACAAGGCCAAAGAGATGAACCCCGACGCGGTCGTTGTCGCCGCAGGCTGCTACGTGCAGGACGCATCGGATCGGCTGATCGCGGATCCCGCCGTCGATATTATTGTCGGTAATCATGAGAAAAGCCGTCTGTCGGAGATACTCGACGAGTATTTCAGGAACAGGGAGGGCAGCAGGAAGAAAGCTGTCTCGAACATCAACCGGATGAGGGAGTACGACGAGCTGCATTTTGTGCCCGACGGTGAGCACACGAGGGCTTTCATCAAGGTCCAGGACGGCTGCAACCAGTTCTGCTCCTACTGCATGATCCCCTATGTCAGAGGCCGTGTGCGGAGCAGACGGCCGGGAGAGGTGATGAGAGAGATCCGGACTTTGATCGACCGCGGCTATCAGGAGTTTGTACTGACAGGCATCCACATAAGTTCCTACGGACTGGACTTTGATTTTCCGGGACAGAATAAGCAGACGCCCTACGCGTCAGAGGCCAGGACGAACAGACATCTCCAGGGACTTATACAGGATGTGGCGGCTATTCAGGGAGTCATGCGTCTGCGCCTCGGATCATTGGAGCCGGGGATCATCACCGGGGAGTTCGCGTCGGCGCTCGCAGACATCCCGGAGTTCTGCCCTTCGTTCCATCTGTCGATGCAGAGCGGCTGCGACGCTACCCTTGCGCGCATGAAGAGAAAATACAACACAGCCGATTTCATGGAAAAGTGTGATATTCTGCGGGCTCACTTCAGGAATCCGTCCATCACGACGGACATCATCACCGGCTTTCCGGGAGAGACCGAGGAGGAATTTGCGCAGACTGTGGAATTTGTGCGCAGAGTGGGATTTGCAAGGACCCACATTTTCAAGTTCTCAGTGCGGCGGGGCACAGCTGCGGAGCGTATGCCGGGTCAGAATACCGAGAAGACCAAGGCTGCAAGGTCTGCGGTCCTTCTTGACATTGACAGAGAGCGGAGAGTCGACTACGCCCGGAGCTTTATCGGTGAGACAGTCAGCGTGCTCTTCGAGGAGAGAACGATGGCAGACGGAAAGAGTGTGCTGACCGGCTACACGAGAGAGTATGTCCCCGTGCTCATGGAGACGGAGGAAGATCTCATGAACCGGATCCTGGACGTTGTGGCTGTATCTGTGACTGCGCGCGGGGAGATCATTGCGTCACAGGCAGAGTAAATGTCACATTGCATAGAGGTGGAGATTATATAGGAAGGAACTAAAAGCGTGAGGGAACCGATCGGGGTATATATTCATTTTCCGTTCTGCGTGAAGAAGTGCAATTACTGTGACTTTTTATCGGGTCCGGCAAACAGTGAAATGAGGAGTGCGTATGTGGATGCCCTCTGCCGTGAGATCCGAACTTTCGGCGGTCGGCGCGGAGCAAATGAAGCATCCCGGGGGAACGAAAAAATCCGGGTCGACACCGTCTTCCTCGGCGGCGGGACCCCGTCCGTGATGGACCCGGCGGACCTTACCCGGGTCATGGAGACGGTACGCGAGACATTCGACGTCCTTCCCGGCGCTGAAATCTCTATGGAGATGAATCCGGGGACTTTTCGGGAGGATTTGCTTGCATTTGTAAAAAAATACATGGGCAGAGTGAGCCTCGGACTGCAGTCGGCGGACGACCGTGAGCTCTCCTTACTCGGGCGGATCCACACGTACGCAGAGTTCGAGCGCTGCTATGAGGCTCTTCGGGATGCGGGAATTGCAAATATCAATGTCGACCTCATGTCCGCCATCCCCGGCCAGTCGCTGGCCTCCTGGGTGAGGACCCTCTCCCGTGTTCTCGAAAAGAGGCCGGAACACATTAGCTGCTACAGCCTGATCGTGGAGGAAGGCACTCCGTTTTATGCTCTTTATGAGGCCGGCAGACTCGATCTGCCGGACGAGGATGAAGAGCGGGAGATGTACTATGAGACGGAGCGCTGGATGGAGGCGCACGGTTACCATCGCTATGAGATCAGTAATTATGCCCGGCCGGGCCACGAGTGCCGGCACAATGTGCGCTACTGGAGGCGGTCACCTTACATCGGGTTTGGCATCGGGGCTGCATCACTAATAGATGAGACGCGGTGGAACAACACGCGCGATCTTCAGAAATACCTGTGCGGCAGCGGGAGCCCGGGCGATATTCGGGAAGATATTCAGCAACTGAGTGTCAGCGAACAGATGGAAGAATTCATGTTCCTGGGGCTTAGGATGATGGAGGGTGTCTCGGGTGCCGACTTTGCCGAAGCATTTGGGTGTGAGCTTGACAGTGTCTTTGGTGCGGTGTGCGTGCGTTTGATTTCAGAGGGGCTTTTGGCCCGGGAGGGGGATCGTTATAAGCTGACTGCCCGAGGAATCGATGTCAGTAACTCAGTGTTGGCGGAGTTTCTGCTATGTTGATTGAATACTTTGCCCAAAGGCAGCAGATAGTCCCGGATTAAGTCGATCTGGTTGCCTTTGGTCTTGGGTCGAGAGAAGCCAATTTGCCCAAAGGCAGCAGAATGCCCCGGAATGGGCTTATCTGGTTGCCTTTGGTCTTGGGTCGAAAGAAGCCAGTTTGTTCAAAGGCAGCAGAATGCCCCGGAATGGGCTTATCTGGTTGCCTTTGCTCTGAGGCCGGAAGAAGCCAACTTGATCAAAGGCAGCAGAATGCCCCGGATGGAGCCAAAATGGTTGCCTTTGGTCAGGGGCCGGGAGAAGCCAATTTGCCCAAAGGCAGCAGATAGTCCCGGATTGAGCCAATCTGGTTGCCTTTGAGCATAGCGAGCTTCATTGGGTCGAGGGCAGAGGCAACTGAAATCTTGTTTATGAGGTGTAATGGTTGCTTTTGCTCTCGGCGAGCTTCAACAGGTCAAAGGCGGAGGCAACTGAAATCCTGCTTCTGAGGTCTAATGGTTGCCTTTGGTCTTGGCGAGCATCTTAAACTAGTACCTATAAATACATGGCGGCAGTAACGCTTCAGACAGGCTGTACTTGCAGTACGTTTCAGGCGGAATGCATCCATCTTCGTGAGAAAAACATTGCAGGTCCGACTGAGAGATCGCGCAGAGGCGGCGAGCCGCCCTGCGCTAGCTCGTAGGGCAGGACCTGCGTTTTTCGATGAAGATGATGTGTTCCGCCGGATTTGGGAAGTGACGCAACAGCCTGTCTGAACCGTTACGCAGCCTGTCTGAACCGTTACGTAGCCGGTACGCGGCAGCCGCGGCAGCCATTCTATTAATAATGCTAAATTAAGTTGATTAAAACAGAAAAAGAGTGTAGAATACAAATAAGTATGTAAATCTGGAAGACTGTCTCCTGACGACCCTTTATGGAGCAGAAAAAACATATAGCAAGGAGTTAATATGGCAGATTTGGGAAACACACAATATTTTAAAGTGAAATCCGGCCCTGAGCTCAACGTCAAGGACGTGCTCAGCACTGTCTACACAGCCATGGCTGAAAAAGGCTACAACCCTGTGAATCAGATAGTCGGATACATTATGTCCGGTGACCCGACCTATATTACCAGCTATAAGGGTGCACGCAGCATGATTATGAAAGTGGAGCGCGATGAGATCGTTGAGGAGCTCCTTCGCGCATACATTCGCAATAAGTCCTGGGAGGATGAGGCGTAAGTGAGGACCCTTGGACTGGATTACGGTTCGAAGACTGTCGGTGTGGCAGTGACCGATCCGTTAGGACTAACAGCGCAGGGCGTAGAAATTATCCGGAGGCAGAAAGAGAACCATTTGCGCAAAACGTACCAGCGCATCAGGGAAATCTGTGAACAGTACGATGTAGAAAAAATCGTACTGGGCCTGCCGCTGAATATGGATGAT
>JAFWIM010000204.1 GCA_017514845.1 Lachnospiraceae bacterium | reverse complement strand
TCTTTCATGTCGTACCTCCTTTATTTGCGTCCGGTCTCCATGAACGTTGTCTTGTCATACCATGCCGGCAGGATCTTCTTCATGAGCTTGTCAGCGTCCACATCCTCAAGCTTCTGGAGGGCTGTGATCAGCAGATTGTTCTCTGCGTACGCGCCGCCGACGATTGTCTGAACGGGGATGCAGCCCCACGGGTCATCCTTGCTGGAATTGATCTCAAGCTTCGTGATGTAACCCGGTGTCCACGCGTCATATGTGTAGTTCACGATGTTCCTGATCAGGCAGGTATTGGTAAATCTCCACTTTCCGTTCTCATCCGGCAGACGGTCAAAGTGGAAGTAGTATCCGCTGCCCGCTGTCTTCTTGCCCGGTGCAGGTGCCTGGAACAGAAGATGTGTGAGCGGGTGATTGTAGCTGCCAAGTTCCATCTCGATCTTCACGATCTGAGCGCCTCTTCTCACTACGCCGACCTCGACCTTTGTTCCGTTCTTTCTGATGACAAATTCAGCGTCCAGTTTCTTCGGAATTGCGGAATTGTCGCGTCCGAGCTGGGTCGCCATCTCAGCGCCCTGACCGCCGAGTAGCAGACTGATCGGGTACATGCCGAGCTGGCCCTTATATGTGCAGTAAATGCCGAGGATCGTCTCATAGTAGTTATCTGCAAATGTCGGATCCTTGATATGGCACACCGAAAGCGTTACGACAGGAACCGAGAACGGCTCGAGCGGCTCCGGCAGAAGTTCGCGAATTACATCCGGATGTGTGAGGAACGCAAGGTATACGCCTTCCTGTCCGCGCATATCGGAGATCTTCGCAAAGTTCTTCACCTCATCGTCAGAGAGTACAAAGCTCGGCTTCGGTGCCTTGAAGAGTTCTGCCGCGACTTCATATCCGGTCCTGGTTGCAGGCGCGATGACGCCGTCCTTGATTGCGGATCCGACCAGTTTGACCGGAATTCCCTTCTCTTCAAGCGCTCCCTTAAGGCTCTGATCCGGACGATATCCGAGGGAAAGGACCACGGCTTCGGCTTCGATCTTCTTCTCTTCCTTAGTATCAACATTTTCAACAATAACACCGTCCGGCGTAATCTCCTTCAGGGCATGGCCGAGCGCCCATTCGATGTCCATCTTGCGCAGTCTGGACATGATATCAAGGACGTTGTTCTTATAGGCATTGGTCCCCGCCGCCTTCAGCATATCCACAAATGTGACGTGGCAGCCCTTAGCGCCGAGGAATTCACCGGTCTCAAGGCCTGTTAAGCCTGCGCCGATCATTGCGACAGACTTGCCGCTGATATCTTTTTTGCCTGTGAGGACTTCTTCGATCGTGTAGACATTTGCACCGTCCACACCCGGAATGCTCTTCGGAATAATCGATTTGGATCCCGTGGCAAGGATGACTGCATCCGGCTCCATGGCCGCGATTTCATCCGCTGTCGCTTCTTTTCCGAGCTGTACTTCAACGCCGAGGCGGGCAAAGCTGTCCCTGTAATAGTCCGCGATCCACTCCATCCTCTCTTTGAGCGGCGGAAGTTTTGCAAGGTTCACGGTGCCGCCGAGAGATTCCTGACGATCAATAAGAGTAGCCTTTATGCCTCTCTTTGCCAATGTCTCGGCAGCCATCATGCCGCCCGGGCCACCGCCGACGACAACGACCTTGTGACCTTCTGTATCCGGCTCGAGGTCTCCGTAGCGCGCCTCATTGCAGGTGAGCGGATTGACGGCGCATTCGAGCGGAAGGCCCTGCGCGTTAAGTCCCATCAGCGTCTCGAAGCATCTCAGACAGTTGATGCACTTCTTGAGCTCACTCTCTCTTCCCTGCTGGACCTTGATGCCCCATTCCGGATCTGCCAGCCAGGATCTGCCCATGCCGACAAAGTCAACGATTCCACCTTCCAGGAAAGCTTCCGCGACGGCCGGCTCGCGGATTGAGGAAACCGCAATGACCGGAATATCAACATTGTCGCGGACAGCCTTTACGAAATCTTTTCTCCAGCCCTGCGGGAAGGAGATCGGCTCAACAGCCATGAGGCCAGTCTCATAGAGTGCGCAGCTGACGTCTACGAAGTCGATTCCTGCCGCTTCCATCGTCTTGACAATACGGATACCATCCTGAATGTGGATATAATCTTCTGTAACACCGATAGTGTTCAGGAACTCATCTACAGATACGCGGCAGCCGAGTACATAGTCCCTGCCGCATTTTTTGCGGATATCCTCAATGATCTCAAGCACCAGTCTCATCCGGTTCTCGAAGCTTCCGCCGTACTCATCCGTTCTCTTATTGGTATACGGGGAGAGGAACTGCTGCAGCAGATATCCATGCGCGCAGTGGAGCTCAACGCCGTCGATGCCTGCCTTCTTGCAGCGAAGGGCAGCGTCGCCGAACTGCTCTACAAGCTCATGGATCTCATCCAGCGTCATCGGGCGGGTCTCCTGCTTGGAGACGTTGCACATACGGTCCGACGCGGAAACGCAGGGCTGTCCGCCGATCAGCGAGGAAACGCCTTCACGGCCGGGGTGATGAAGCTGAATAAAGATCTTGCTTCCGTACTTGTGGACGGTCGAAGCAAGCTTTGCCAGAGACGGAATATGCCTGTCGCTTGTCGCTGCAAGCTGGCGGAACATGCCGACACCGGTCTTCTCATTGACCTTGCAGATCTCAGGCATAATGAGTCCGCAGCCGCCCTTTGCCCTCGCCTCAAAATAGGCAAGCATCGCGGGGCCGGCCGTGCCGTCAAGCTCTGCCAGGTTCGTTCCCATCGGGGTCATCACGAGACGGTTCTTGATCTCAACATTCCCGATACGACCCTTTTCAAAAAGCTTATCGTACATTTTGCATCCTCCTTTTCGTATTGTATTTACGAACAAAATCATCTGTTTATATTTTATATCAGCGGCTGGCAAATCACTATGTACGCGGTATATGAAACAGAGTTGACATTTTGTGCACGATGCACTAATCTCTTGGTATAAGAATCAAGCCAGACAGATATATCCAGAGTTTCGAATAAATTAATAACTGTGCCGATTCAAAAAAGAAGGGAGACAAAAGATGTTATTCAATGAAATTGTCGACGAAATAAGAAAAGCCGCACCCATCGAGACTCTCTCCTCTTCATCGAAAGCAGACATTACCAAGGTGAGACTTTGGGCAGATCATGCGGAATCCGAGATGGAATCCATCCTCTACTTTGGTTACAATAGACAACCGGGAGAATGGCCAAAGCACTATATCCTCGCCTCTGACCAGAACGTTTCCGCATTTTCGGATTCATGCAAGAATCTCGCTGTTATTCCGCGGGATAAGCTGGCTGCTGTTTTCAATCACATTCAGGACTTCCTTTCAGAGAGGAATGAAAATGATTACCTCCACTATCTTATGGAATTGGCAGACAAGGTCCAGAGCGTCGACGGGTTAATTGATGCTGCATCGCAGACATTCGGCGCCTCTCTGGTCCTTATTGACAGAGACTTCCGGATCCTCAGCTATTCGACCGCGATACCCGTGACAGACGATCTCTGGGTGGACAATATCAGAAAAGGATACTGCGATTATGAATTCATCACAGAGGTCAAAAAGCTGAAATCCGTTCAGATGGCTGATCCCGGCACCACGCCCTTCGAAGTGACCTGTTCCGCTTCGCCTTATCGTAAACTGGCCTGCAAAGTCTACTGCAGAGATGCCTGGATCGGATCCCTTCTGCTTATAGAAGGAGATATGACGTACCGGACAGAACATGCAGAGATGCTGCGCATGCTCAGTTCCGTCACAGGCTACACACTTCTTTCTTATTCACCGGAACTGCTGTATCGGACAAGTGACTATCAGAGTTTTCTTTACAATCTCATCATCGGCACGCCGCTCGAAAATCTGCCGGAAGCCTACAGGACTTTGAAGTTCCAGGAAAACATGAGACTCCTGTATTTCAGGCCGGAAAGCTCCGATACACCGCCCATCAAGGGGAGATCGCTCCGCGAAGCATTTCACATGGAGCTGCCCGACTGCCATGTAATCACCTCCAGAAAAGCGACCATCGTAGTATGCAGTGTGACAGATGCGGAGAAAGTCCATCATTTGCTCGATCTGTTTCCAGTGAACTATAACGTGAGCGTGGGAATCAGTAACCCCTTTCACAGGATCGAACTTCTGAGGAATGCCCTGAGCGAAGGCAGGGATGCCCTGGCAACGGGATGTGAGCTGGATCCGGAGAGACGTATATTTCCTTTTGAGGAGTTCAGCGTTGCCATCATGCTGAGACATTTCTCAGAAAATGAGGATATATCGCGATACACGCATCCGGCGATCAATGCGCTCAGAGACTATGATGAGGAATATAATACAAAACTGCTGCCGACGGTCCGGGAATATATACGAAGGAGCGGCAGTATAAAAAAGACGGCAGAGACACTGTTCCTGCATCGGAACAGCGTCATCTACCGTCTTAGAAAAGCGGAAGAAATCAGTGGCCTTCATCTGGATGATCCCGACACGCAGTTCAGGCTGCGCGTGTCATTCTGCATTCTCGAAGCTCTCCGCTAACTTCGGCGGCGGTTACGCGGATGATTTCGGTTCGGCTAAAAACCTGATTACATGCAGATGATCGCAGCCTGCGGCTTCAACCAGAGGAACATCACGATCGCCTCCCTCTCACTGGCGGTCGGCGTCGGTTTCACCGCGGCATCCGAACAGGATATCTGGTCGATTTTCCCGGAGATCGTGCAGGATGTCTTCGGCGGAAACGTTGTGGCAGTGGTCTTTGTGGTCGCAATGCTCTTAAGCTATGCGCTCCCGGAGAACATGGAAGTTACGCATTAAAGTAGTTCCGCCGCAAGGATCAGTCAGTCGCTCGACCCTGCACCAT
The DNA here is from genome assembly GCA_017514845.1 of Lachnospiraceae bacterium. GTDB lineage: Bacteria > Bacillota > Clostridia > Lachnospirales > Lachnospiraceae > Chordicoccus. The sequence continues at coordinate 8,573 of JAFWIM010000204.1, read as the reverse complement.
CGGACAAAGTAAAGGCTGCCGCGCTGCGGCAGCCTTTTTGATAATTCTTTTTACATATTTCTCCCGCTCATCCAAGGACAAAATTGAAATACCTGTCCATCTCCTCTTTCTCCTTGAACCTCGCCATATAGACGTAGCGTCCCATCGACGGCCAGTCGATCGGCGGCATCTCCTTCCGCATCACGATATTGCTGCCGTAGCGCTCCATGATCTCCTCATCGTTGTGAGAGAAGCTGTAGCCGTCCTTGCGGGCTGCGTACGCGCAGATGTAATGCTCATTATGCTCAGGAATATCGCTCCGGTCCGATGTGACCATGTCGGCATAAATGTTAAAGACATCGACCGACTGAGCATAATTCATCATATCCGGGTCATGACCGCCGGCCGGCCGCATATTGACCTCCATCACGGCATAGTCGCCGGCTTTTCCGACGCCGTCAAAGTCCTTTGTGATGTTGATGAACTCAAAATGGACAAAACGGCTGTCCGCCTTGAACGCTTTTACAGTCTTCCTTCCGAGCTCTCTGAGTCTTGCCGGCACCTCGGGCATCGTGTAGAAGTGGATATTTTCGTCGTTATTGACGGAGTCGATGACCGGCGGGTAGGTGCACATGGACTCAAAGATCGGCTCACAGTTCGAGTCGATGACGGCGTCATAAGTGCAAATGTCACCCGACAAGAACTGTTCCATCACATACGGAACAGATGGCAGGTCACTGTAGAAGTCTGCCAGTTCATCGTCTGACTTCAGCTTAAATGTGCCATTTGCACCCACACCGATATCAGGCTTAACAATAACAGGGTATCCGACTTCCTTGATGAAGGCTTTTGCCGACGCAAGGTCAGTGACAATGTGCTGGCGGGCGGTCGGAATATCGGCCTCCACAAAAACCCGCTTCATGCCGGACTTCTTTACGAGATCTCCGATCTCGCTCTCTCTTGTACCTACAGCGATGTTAAGGTCCGTGCGCAGGCGGGCATCCGTGGGAAGCCAGTACTCGTTCAGCGACTCCAGCCAGTCGATCCTTCCGTATTTATGGATGAAGAACGCGGCTGCGCGGTAGACCTGGTCGTAATCTTCAAGTGAGGAAACATAGTAGTATTCTGTCAGAGAACTCTTCAGCTGATCGTTCAAAGAATCATAGGGCACGTCCCCGATGCCGAGTACGTTCACACCGTGACCTTTCAGGCGATCGCAGAAATACGTGCAGGTGACGGGATATGCCGGCGAAATAAAAACAAAATTCATAGAATTCTCCTCATCTGTGCTCTCATCAGCCTTCTGCGCGGCTGACACTCATTCGTTTATCAGTTTCCATTATATCCGCTTTCTGTCGTTAATCAAATAAAAAACTTCCCGCCCTTTACGAAGAGCAGGAAGTCATACCATCCTCATCGATTATCAACTTTTTCCGGATACATGTCATGATACCGCATGCGGTCCCATGCGACCTGTTCCCACTTAGTTCCCGGCTTCCCGTAGTTGCAGTAGGGATCGATCGAGAGTCCTCCTCGCGGAAGGAACTTTCCCCAAACCTCAATGTACTTCGGATCCATAAGCTTAACGAGATCCTTCATGATGACGTTAACAACATCTTCGTGGAAATCGCCATGATTCCTAAAGGAAAACAGGTAAAGCTTCAGGGACTTGCTCTCGACGAGCTTTTCGTCCGGAACATAGGAAATAATAATTGTCGCAAAGTCCGGCTGACCTGTGATCGGGCAGAGGCTCGTGAATTCCGGGCAGTTGAACTTCACGAAATAGTCATTTCCCGGGTGCTTGTTGCCGAAGGACTCAAGGACCCCCGGATCATAGTCGGTCTTATATTCAGTATGCTCGCTTCCGAGCTTTGTTAAATTTTCGTTCTCTCTCATTATGATTCTCCTTATTTGACAGTTCAGACAGGCTGTAACGAAGTTTCAGAATCCGACGCAAACATCATCTTCATCGAAAAACGCATATCCTTCCCTGCGAGCCTGCGTAGGCGACAAGCCAAGGTGCCTGATTCGTGCTTGTACGAAAGGAAGGCACTTTGGCGCCCGCCCGACATCGAGCGGAAACGCGAGATGTAGGCGGCGAACCGCCTACTCGGTCTCTCAGTCGGATATACAATGTTTTTCTCATGAAGATGGATGCTTTGCTGCCGGAAGCGTAACATAAGAACAGCCAGTCTGAACTGTTGCCTCCTCATTCATGGGCACGATCGCGCGTGCCAGGTACATAAACGGCGTATCCATAAGCGCGACGACCGCCTTGAACAGATACGTTGTGATTAGGATGCTGAAAAACACGCCGGTCGGGTAGACGCCCCAGAAAGCCAGTGTGGTAAAAATCACTGTATCAATGGCCTGGCTGGTCAGCGTGCTTCCGTTATTGCGAAGCCACAGCTTCTCGCTCGTGTTGCCGGTCCTCTTCCAGATCAGGTGATACAGGAACACGTCGATGTTCTGGCTTAAGACAAAGCCGACAAGGCTTGCAAATGTAATCCTCGGCACAAGACCGAACACGACTTGAAGACTCTCGCTGATATAGTCATTTGAGTTCGGGGTGAAGAGAAGGATCATCTGCGTGCCGAGCATCCAAAGGACCATAATGGTAAAGCTGTAGGCGACCGCGCGGGAAGCTTCCTTCTTTCCGTACTTCTCGGACAAAATGTCAGTTACAAGGAACGTTGACGCGTACAGGACATTGCCGGCGGTGGTGGACAGACCGAAGATGTCGACACATTTGCACACAGCGATATTTCCGAGAAGTGTTCCGAATATTGCAAATGCAAAAAGCCCGTTCTTCCCGAACACCTTATACAGGACAAGAACACTGCCCAGATACACAAGAACAGTTAAAATAAAAATTAGTTCATTTGACATCTCATTCCTCCGTGTCTGCTTCATATTGAATAGGGTCGACAAGATCATTTTCCGCAAATGCCCTTCTCCTGTCGCGGCAGGTCCCGCACACGCCGCAGGCCTTCTCATGGCCCTCATAACAGCTCCATGTAAGCTCGAACGGAACACCGATCTCGTGACCGACCTTCACGACATAGGATTTCGGCTTGTCGATAAAGGGAGCGACGACCCTTAAGGCTTTGCCGCTGCCGATATAAATCGATTCGGCAATCGCGTTGTTGAACTCTATGCTCGTATCCGGATAGGCATTTCCGGCTGCGTCATCCGCGTGGGCTCCGTAGTAGATCACCTCACAGCTGAGGCCAATAGCAATTGACGCGGCGGCGGAGAGGAAGAGCCCATTCCTGTAGGGTACGTAGGTGCTGACCGGGGCGCCAGCATTGGCAGCAAGCTGCTCGGCGTACTCTTCATGGGGTATTTCCTCCGAAGCTCCCTCAAGAAGGGTACATGAGCTGCCTTTGAAGATTTCCCCGAGATCGAGCGTGCGTCGTTTCACTCCGTAGAAGGCAGCCACCTTCTCGGAGGCCTCCATCTCCTTTTTATGCTTCTGACCATAGTAGATCGAAAGGGCGATGACTTCCTCCGCCCCGTACTTTTTGACCGCGAGGCCCAGACAGACAGAGCTGTCGAGTCCGCCGCTGAATAAGACCAGTGCTTTCATAATTTCTCCCAAATGCTAAGAGGCAGACGCGCCTCCTACCCAGACACAAAAAAAGGCTTTGCCTTAAGCAAAGCCGACCGCGCAGGCGGAGACGGGCCCTTCGGCCTCATGCCTGCATTAGAATAACGAAGCGAGAGCTCCGTTAAATCAGTCCCGGTTTTACTTAACGACAGGAAGGTACAAATGAACTGTCGGCCTGACCTTGCGGTCAAGCTTACTAACTATAGCAGAAGCACTGTCATAATGCAAGAGCCTTGTACGATTCTTTTTACCTGAAAAAAAACACACTGAAAGAACCGTCCCCGGCTCGCGTATGCTATAATTACTAACTGACTACACAACTAAGCAAAAACACAATCTCTGCCCACCTCCTGAAGGCAGTAGTTTTCCACCTTAGCACCGAGGTATTAATTCATGAGTAATCCGGCATCGCAATCAACATCAAAGAAGCCCCGCTTCCCCATACCGGGGCAGAGAATCCTCCGCTCCGTCATGGCGGCACTCATATGCCTGATCATATACTTCCTCCGCGGCCGCCGCGGAGCGCCGTTCTATTCCATCATCGCCGCGCTGCAGTGTATCCAGCCCTACTCACCAAACATGCTCAAAGTCGGCAGGAACAGAATCACCGGCACCCTGGTCGGCGCATTCTGGGGAGCGTGCGTGCTCTTTGGCGCCCTCTGGGTGACTGGCGGTCAGGTCGAATATGACAACTCGGTCATCTATTACATCGTCCTGGCCTTGTTCATCGGCATTGTTCTCTACTCGACTGTCGTGCTCAAAGTCACGCAGTCTTCCTATTTCTCCGCAGTCGTCTTCCTGAGCATCACCATAAATCACATTGGGGACGCCAACCCCTACATCTTTGTATTCAACAGAACATTGGATACGATCATCGGTGTCGGCGTTGCAGTCCTGACCAACTCGGTCCATCTCCCAAGGATACGGGACCGGGAAACGCTGTTCGTGTCGGGCGTCGATCACGTCCTCTTCCGCGAGGACCGCAGTCTCTCCCCGTTTACCCGAATCCAGCTGAACCGCTTTATCCAGGATGGCATGCTCTTTTCCGTCACAACAAAACAGACGCCGGCGACAGTTCGGGAACTGACTACCGGCATAGGAATCCGCCTTCCGATCATAGCGATGGACGGGGCGGTGCTGTATGACATGAAATCACAGGAATATCTTAAGACAGTGACAATGGACAGGTCTGCTGCCGCGAGAGTAACGAACTTTCTGGTCGAGCATAAGCAGCCATTTTTCGTGAGCAATGTCGAAGAAAACCTTCTGGTGATCAACGTCAGAGGGATGAAGCTGACCGGACCGGCACCGGAAAATGGCAATGCAGCGGAACCGTTATACGCCCTCTATCAGAAAAAGAAGTACTCGCCTTACAGGAACTATGTCAGCACAGATGAAGACATCGTAGATAACGTGCTGTACTTTACGATCATCGGTCCCGACGTGCGCATTACAAAGCTGCATGATCTTTTAATGCGACAGCCATGGGCTGACAGCATAAGAACAAGATTTGACATCTTCGACTGCCGTGAGGAAGAACTCATCCTGAGGATCTATGATCACAGGGCTACCCAGCGCGCAATGCTCGAGGAGCTGCGCAAGTATACCGGAGCCCCCCGCACTGTCCTCTTCGGGATTCGCCGCGGCGAGTGCGACGTGCTAATCTCGGATGCCGGCGGCGGACATATGGTCAAGGAGCTCAAGAAGCGGTTCGAGCCGGTCAGCATAAAAGGCTGGAGAGATATCCTTCATTTTTGACCGTGCAGCTGCCGGAACCTCTGCAGATCCTCATTCAGCACTCTGGCTTCCGCGGATTCCCGAAGCCAGGAAAAAAGTCTGGCCATGGTGTAGATAATGAGCACGCTGCCCGCAATAACTAGGACCACAGAAATCCTGCTCGTATCAATGACCGGGCTTGTGAAGGCAAAAAACAGCATGACAGCCTCAATCAGGACCAGTTCAAGAGCCATACGGGCAATCAGCTCCTTCTTTTTCAGCTCGCGCTTTGAATATGTTGCAAATGTAGGCAGCACGCAGCAGGCCGCATATCGGAGTGGAGCCAGCATAGCTTCGTATCCGAAACGCGCCTCCGCATCGAAAGCGGAACCGATCACGAAAATCGCGATTGTAATCAGCGTCGTGAGCATAAAAAACAGAGACAGCTTTTCGATAAAGAATTGTTTAAAGCTCATTTATCACACACTCCTCTCAGCACTGTCAGACCTCCCTCTCAAAGCAGTCCTGTTCTCCCAGCACTAGCCTACTCTCCTCTCAGCGCAGCCTTCAGCCCCTTCACATAGTTTCGGGAAATAATCACTTCCTCCCCTGACAGGAGGACAGCCGCAAATCGGCCGTTTAGAGCCGACTGAATAGAGCGAATCTTCATCAGGTTCAGCAGCATGGATTTGGAGACCCTAAGAAAGTTTTTAGATCTCAGCATACTCTCAAGCTCATAAATGCGATACGCAGTCTCATAGACCTGCTCCTTCGTATAGAGAAAAGTCTTGCCATCCACCGACTCGAAATAATAAATATCCGAGACAGCAATCTCATACTGCCTGCTGTCCTTCATGCCGGTGAGACGTCCCTGGCGCGACTTGACGAAAGCCGCAATCTCCCGGACTTCCTCCGTGACCGCATGGCAGCGGATCAGGACCTGTTCTTTTTTCTCTCTGCCCACCTGTTCAATTTCAACATCCATGCTTCATCCTGCGGGCGCTCAATAAGATTCCTGCACCGCAAATGCGCCCTCACCTTTCAAATAGCAATCATAAAAGTCAAGCACTATGGCATTGACGATCGTCATAACTTCCGCAGTGTCCCGCTCGCCGCTGCCGAGCATATTTCCCAACATCGGGGACAGCAGGGGCAGATCGGTAAAATCCATGTGCTTTGTGCCTTTAATCGTAGTTGTAAAACCGCTTTCCGCATGCTCTATAAGTTCAACATTCGGGTAGGCTCCGCTTTCTGCCCGGTATTCCTCTATGTGGTCTGCAAATTCAGTCGTCTGCTCCCAGTTGACAAATTCAAGCACAGGAACCTCATACGGTTCCTCGTTTACAGTGAACTTACCGTCAACAATACCTGTGTACTCCGAGAGCATCGTCCCGTCAATATCAATGACAGCCGCGATGTCATTTCTCTCCCTGCCAAGAGCTACACTGGTTGCTCCTCCCATGGAGTGTCCCATGAGTCCGATTTTCGAAGTATCTGTCATGCGCAGAACATCAAGAATAGCTGCGCTGTCATCGTCCGGCAAGAACCAGCTCTCGTCTATTTCACCATCACGGTCAGCCTTAATCAGCGCATCCACCGCCAGATTCATATCTGCCGTGCGCAGGTCCATCCATCTCCTGTAAATCGCCAGAGTCTCTTCTTTATTGTCATCTTCACTTCCCTCGCCGCTCATCTCCAATGCCTCTTTCAGGAAAGCCTGATCCACTGTGATCATCTTTCCGTCGGTATCTTCCGTGAAAAATGCGTGATGCGGATGATCAAGCGCCGCGACCACATAGCCATTGCTCGCAAGCTCCATGTAGGTAGAAGTATTGCTCTGATAATAGCCGAAGGCTCCGTGGGAAAATACGACCAGCGGGAACTGTTCCGCGCTTCCCTCCGGGGTTACCGGGTAATAAAAGTGAACAGGCACCTCGCGATGGCTCCCGTCATTCTCAAATGGATCCACCCGGTCACTGTCGATCAGAATAGCATTTGCCTCGCCGATCTGATACCGGCCCGAGACAGGCAGCCCCTTGTATCCTGTAAATATAAATGCCGGAATCAGAAACAGGCCTGCGAACAGTATGAAAAACACACAGGAGATATTAGCGCCGACTGCTTTCTGCACTTCGCCCGCCTTATTCCGCCCGATCAGCATGGTAAGCGCGTCGATCACGAGCAGAACAACAAGGAACACAAGCGCCGGCACGAAACGCCACTTCTGCCCAAAAGGAAGTATCATCGCGATAATAAGTACCGCCGCCTGCGCCATGCGGACATACAGCCGGCATTTGCGAAATACTTTCTTATCCCTTTCTTCTGAACAAGTCCAGACAATAAACGTAATTGCAAATGAAGCCAGAACCAAAAATACAACAAGACCCATAAATGTCACCATCCTTTTTATCTCAGTGAGGGAAGACATCCGCTTCTACAAGCGCCTGGTAAAGCAGGTCGAAGTCCCTCACTTCCGTCTCACGATTTGGACTCATGTTTATGATGACATTGTATCGGTTATCATTTCTTATTCAAGCCTTCCGGTTGTAAGATGCATTTTACGTAAATAAGATGCACATCACGGTCAAATTACCATGCTCACCGGCTCCATTGCAGCGAAGCACAAATGCTGTCACGCAAGTTCGCCCGGCTGCTTATCAGACCTCATTCGCAGAACTGTAGCGAAGAACTTTGCCGACTTCCTCAGCAAACTTCTCAGGATACTCGCTCACCAGCATATGTGAACTCTTTGGAAATCGGACCGCCCTGTAAGGCGTCTTAATATTAGCTCTGTACCATTCCGCAAGCTCAGGCGAGAACAGCGAACCGGGATCCGCATAAAAGTATGTGACCGGAACGGTAATCTGTTCGGCTGCCGGGCGATTGTCCTGAGCTTTCATGGATGCGGAAAGGCTTCTCAGCACGGCTTCGTCGCAACCTGCAAGCCTCTTTTTAAGAGGTTTCTTAAGCAGAAAGCCGGGTATTTTTTTCAGCTTCGGGACAGCCCCGATGGCAAATTCCTTATAGAGGGAATAGAAATCCTTGCCCTTATCCCGCTCCACGTCTTCTTTCGTATATCTGCCCTTGTACAGTCCGAGCTTCCACTCCTCATCATTCAGCTGCTTCGGTGTCATATCACAGAGAATGATCTGCTTAAGGCTGCCGCAGCCAAAGAGTCGGACATAGTTAAGTACGACACCTGCGCCCATGGACCATCCGAGAAGTGTAACATTCCCAAGCGACAGGCCCTGAATTAAATCATTCAGAT
>JAFWIM010000203.1 GCA_017514845.1 Lachnospiraceae bacterium | reverse complement strand
TGTACTTTTTAAAGATCTTTCCAAAATAACTCTGGTTCGGAAAGTTGACATACTGTGAGATCTCCGACAGACTCATCTCCGAATATTTCAGCAGATTCGCTGCCCTGTCCACCCTTACCTCATTGATATAGTCCTGAAAGTTCTGGCCAGTCTCTCTCTTAAAAAGGCGGGACAGATATGTAGGGCTGATTTTCAGAGCTTCGGCGACGTCCTCAAGATATATCTTCTCACGGTAATGCTTTCTCACGTAATCACGACTCTGTTCAACATAATTAGAACTTCGGGGTCTGTTTAGTTTTTCGGCTACCCGGTCAGTCATATCCTTAATTGCGCTGTTGCGGAGCTGCAGCAGATAAGTCTCTGTCTGAGCCGCATCGCACTTTTGGATATAATAGCCGCTGATGCGGTATGCGGTCTCAGGTGCAAGCCCGCCTTCTATAGCTGCGCGTGCGCACAGAAAAATACCGATAATACCGAGATTTCTGCAATGCCGAACACCTACCTCAGAGAGACGGCCGCTGTCCAGATCCAGCTGCTCTGCAATGCGGACAGCATCCTTCGTCCGTCCCTCTCTGACAGCCTGCATGAGTGTCTGCTCTTCGCGGTAACTGTGTCTCATGGCGTCCGCGTCATTTTCTTCCTCTTCCTTATATAATCATTCAAGTGTCATGTGTTTGATTATGTTCAGTTTACCACATGTTTTATATAATTATATTCTTATATTGCATGATTTGTTCATATTTTGCTTTCGTTTTTATCTCAGTGGGGTAGCTCCCCGCTTCTATAATAAGAAGATTCTTCACTACGCGATGGAAATGAGTACGTTGCTGCCCATCACCAGTATAAGAACCCGGGCATGTTCCTTCCTGGACCGGTACAAGACGATCTGATGCCCGTCCGCCCGATCGATGCGATCCGCGGCGGCAGCGCTGACGGAATTCGCCTCATCATCGGCACCAACATGCATGAGGGCACGATGTTCGTACATCCCGAGAACACCGGCTTCCCCAACAGCTGGACGATGATCGCCGAGATGATGGAGAAGAACGGGCATGCGGACGCGCTTCCGAGTATTGTGAACTTCTATCATCCTTCTGCAAATGATTCCTTCAAAGTATTTGCAGACAGCGCCAAATCCCTGGCCTCTTCCACACCTCCGCTTACAGGTGATGTGCGCCAGATCGGCGGCGATCCGTTCATCCGCTTTGCGACTGACTATGCATTTGAAATGCCCGCTGTCAAAGTCGCGATTGCCCAGAAGCAGTACACAGATGATGTGTGGATGTATCGCTATGAGCTCGTCACTAAATCCGGAATTGCGACCGGCTGGAAAGCATCACACGCATTTGAGCTGCCCGCAGTCTTCTGCAACAGAGATCACGGTTTCAGTCATTTCATTTTTGACGGTGAGCCGGATGAGGTCTTCGACAAGATTGCTGCAGAGATCCACGGAAGATGGGTTTCATTCACAAAGACAGGCATTCCGTCCCTTCCGGAGAATACTTGCAATTGCAGCGGATCAGCCGACTCCCGCGATGCAGAGCCGGCTGCTGCACGTGACTGGCCGCGTTTTGAAGGCGCAGACTCACCGGTCATGATTTTCAACAGAGAATCAAGAGCGGAGAGGCTTGACCGGAGGCATCTCATGGAGACCTGGGGAGACATGCGTTTTTACGAGAATTGATATTAGGGTGAAATAAGAACATTTTGGACAGAATAAGGATATAGAGAGTGGCTGCTAATCGCTATTATTGAGACATAACAAAGAGATAAAAACAGCAAACACACAGCGTTTGCAGAGCACCACAATAATTTAGGAGGAAAAAGAAATGCTTACGACAAAACATGACGATCCCAATGGCAAGCTTGGATGGGGAGAGCGCATCGCTTACGGCTCCGGCGGATTTGCTTTCAACATGATCAACGGAATCATCGGCTCATTCCTGACCATCTACTTTACTTCCGCAGCAGGACTGAATGCCGGAATTATCGCGACGATCCTTGCAGTATCAAAAGTTTTTGACGGTATCTCCGACCTGATCATGGGCCGCATCGTTGACAATACAAACACCAAGATGGGAAAAGCAAGAGTATGGCTCTTCAGAATGTGCATTCCGTTCGCGGTCTCCACGATGCTCCTGTTCTTCGTTCCCCAGGGCTTCCCGGACATGGTCAAATATGTATACGTGTTCCTGATCTACAACTTTTGCAACGCTGTGTGCCTTACCGGTATGCTGGTCCCGTTCTACTCAATGGTCGGTCTTGTGACAGCAGACTCCTATGAGCGCGGACTTCTCGGCAACATCCAGCAGATCTTCCAGACACTCGGAAACGTATTCGTAAACTCCACATTCGTTATCCTGCTCACAAAGTTCTCAGAAAACCCGAACACGATCTACACACAGAGATCTTTCACCCTCACACTTGCTGTCTACTGCGCACTGATGGTAGTTGTGTCACTGTTATGCATCTTCAATACCAAGGAGCGTGTAAAGCTTGACGCAGTGAGCGCGGATGCAGATAAAGCCGAAGAGCCGAAGAAGAATGAAAACGTCATGGAAACTGTCAAGGCCCTGCTTGCCAATAAGTACTGGCTGCTCCTGACACTCGGCAACTTCGTAGTCTTTACAATCATCATCTTCTACGCAATGGGAACAGTATTCTTCAGCCAGTATGTTCTCTATGACATGAGCCAGTATGGTATGCTTGCAAATGCAATCTCCGTCGCTCAGTTCGCAATCATGTTCGTGACACCGATCCTGATGACAAAGATCTCTAAAGAAAAGATATACACCTTCGGCATGCTGGTCATGGCAATCGGTTTCCTTGGCTCTGCGATAACTACCGCTCCCGCGCTTCTCATCGGCAGCAACGTCCTGAAAGGTCTCGGCGTAGGTCTCTCCGGCGGTATGGCACTCGGTATGGTCGCTGACACAGTTACTTATGGAAAACTTAAGACAGGTATCGACACAGTCGGTATGGGCAACGCAGGTATCTCCGCAGCACAGAAGATCGGTCTTGGTCTCGGCCAGGCAATCTTCGGCTGGGTCCTCGCTGCAGCAGGTCTGGATGCTGCTCTCGACCAGCTCGGTCAGCATCAGCCGCAGAGCGTATCCACAGCCATCACCTTCCTGTATGGATGGGTCCCGGCAATCATGGCCGCCGCAATGTTCGTGATCTTCCTTCTCTTCTATCACTGCGAGAGAGATATCAAGAAGCTTGAGGCACAGCAGTAATAGTAACGCACCGGGTTGACTCGGTCTACCCGCTCAAAAAAAGGCTGTCGCGTTTGGGCGAGACACCACTATATATGGCAGACGATATTTGCAAATGTCTGACATATATAGTGGTGATTCCCTCTAATGCGACAGCCTTTTATATCAGGTCAATCTTACTATTTCAGATAATTTTTATTTACATATCCGAACTTTCCGAGCGTCGGCGCGTAGACGAACCAGTAGGTAGAATCGCCGTTCGCGACATATCCGACCTTTTGGCCGTTCCTGATTTTTCCGATCTCGTTAGATTCCTTATAGGCCTTAGCCGTTCTAAGCGCAAGATACTGATCAACTCCCTTTACAGTATACAAGGTATATGTGATGGTGTCAGAGCCGCTTGCCACTTTGATAAGGTAATTCTTGTTGACGTAACCGTACTTGCCCAGGGTCGGAGCGTAAACATAGCAGTATTCGGAATTTCCGGAGGAAATATATTCTACAGGCTGGCCAAAGTGGATCTTTCCGTTTTCGTTTGACGAATTGTAGGACATGGCAGTCCGGAGCGCGAGGTAATTGTCCATCCCCACAGCTACATACATGTCATTGGGAGAACCGGAGGGTTTAGTGAGATAATCTGCATTGACAAAGCCGAACTTCCCTGCGCTCGGAGCATAGACCAGCCAGTAACCGGAACTGTCCTTCCTGATGAGCGTTACGGTCTGGCCGTTGTTCAATTTTCCGATCTCATTGGAGGAGTCATATTTCTGTGCGCTCCGGAGAGCAAGATAGTTTTTCGTGCCCTGCACTGTCAATGTATTTTTCGAGGAACTGTCAGATACAGGTTTGAGATAATTCTTATTCACATATCCGTATCCTTTTGACGAAGAAACATACCAGTAAGTTCCGTTCCCGGAATTAACAAATTGTACGATGTCTCCGTTGTGGAGCTTAGCGATTTCATTTGCCTGATCATAGGAAGGAGCGTTGCGCAGGGCAAGGTAGTTTTTCGTGCCGGTCACGCGGTAAGAATCGGATGCATAGACATGCGCCGGACTCATCCATAACAGGCAGAGTGCAAGTGCAATCAAGGATAAATACGAGAGTATACGAATGTTCAATACCTTTTTCATGAATACCACTCCTTTCGCAAAATAATTGGCAAAAACTCATAAATACCAAAAAACTTATAATTGCAGCATTTATTTACTGACAAATATTCTGCCTTAATTATAACGTATATCGGCTATGAACACAATGGATTGTTTCGCTTATCCGTGTTTCAAAGGTGGCGAAGTTCGTTCCCAATAATAAAAATCTCCTTTCTCCACAGGTCGTGAAAGTGATATTACAAGACATCTGGTTATAGGTAAACCTGAATATATTTTGGCATAAATTTTGAGGATTTTTGTGAAAAACTCCTCAAATGTCAGATTATATGGTAATATAAGAGAGTATTGGCCGGTCAATATCTACCGGTAATTTTCTTTCATATTGAAAGGGGGATTTATCATGCAGGAATTCATTAATAGTGCAGTGGATCTGTGTACTCAGGCAGGAGGAAAAATCGTTCTGGCCCTCGTCGTCTTCATTGTCGGCAGGATCGTGATCAATAAGGTCATGGCGTTTATCGGCAAAGGGAAGGCACTCGCGAAAATTGATCCGACCGCGGCATCCTTCTTCAAAAATGCAATGCGCACTGCACTCTACGTCATCCTGGTCGTCTCAATCATCAGTATACTCGGTGTTCCGATGGCATCGGTTGTAGCGGTGATTGCTTCCTGTGGCGTTGCTGTAGGCTTGGCTCTGCAGGGAGCTCTCGGCAATCTGGCCGGCGGTATCATGCTTCTCATCTTCCGCCCGTTCGCTGTCGGTGACTATATTATCGGCGCAGGTGAGGAAGGCGTAGTCAAGGAGATCGGCATTTTCTATACAACACTTCTGACGACCGACAACAAGAGGGTCACAATCCCGAACAGCGCCCTGACCGGCGGCAACGTGACGGACGTCACAGCTGAGTCCACCAGAAGAGTAGACCTGACTTTCAATGTAGCAGGTTCGGTTCCAATCAATGAGGCTGCGAGGGTCATGAAGGGGGTCATGGAAGTCAACGACAAGGTCCTGCAGACACCGGAACCGTTTGCCGCTCCGGTCTGCGGTATTCCGGGAGGCCTTCAGTATACTGTCCGCGCATGGTGCGCTACGGAAGACTACTGGGATGTCTATTTTGCTCTCATGCAGGATATCCCGACAGCCCTCGGCGAGCATAACATTGGCGGTCCATCCTCGCCTGTATCGATCAGCAAGTGACAAATATCATATTTATATAAAGGAGAATAGACGAAATCTGTCTTCTCATATAAAATATAGGAAATCGGAAAGTCGGGCAGGAAACTGCTCGTCTTTCTTTCCTCGGAAAGGATGAGATGTCATGCAGCTTATTATTCTGTTGCTTTTTGTTTTCTTTGGCGCGGTAGCTTTCATGCAGTACACAAAAAAGGTACAGGTGAATGCGGGTGCATTTGATGAACTGATCCGGCAGCTGCTTGCCGACTATAAAACTCTCAGGAGTCATACGGATGAGATCGGCACAAGTGCATTTGCCATAGGATGGGCCCAGAAGAAGCATAAGAAGGGTCTCAGGGACGACACTGAATCGCTGGCTATCCGCATTCTTGACGAGAAAGGCGCAAAGCGTGACGGAGCTGCGGCTCTCGGCATGGATGTCATCGAGATTGGCGACAGATACTATTATCAGCTACCGGTCAAATCGAAGGAGCAGCTCTCAGACGCCCTGCTGACGGCAATTCTGGTCAGACTTAAGGAGAAGCTCGAACGCAGATACCCGGATGATCTGGTCAATATTGCCGATACTTATATCACAGTCGTTGCGGGCGGAAGGAATCTGCTGAATCTGATCGATGCAAGCAGCAAGAAAGGCACGAAAACAAAGCGCCGTAAGGAGACATCTCCGGCTCATGATTCTCAGGAGGAAATTGAGGCAGCAGAGCAGTATGATGAAAATGCTCCGGCAGACAGAAGCAGTGAGCTGAAAGTTGAAATACCGGCAGAGCCTCATGAACGTATTCTAACAGACAGCAATGAGATGAAGGGTGAAGCAGAGAACGGGAACAGAGTGAATTTTGGTCCCAGGCCGCTCATGTTCCCGCAGCCCGTACTTATCATCGCAACTTATGACGAGGACGGAAGACCCAATGCGATGAATGCCGCCTGGGGAATCACGACCGATTTTTCTGAGATAACGATCAGTCTCTCGGAGCACAAGACGACGGATAATCTTGCCGTCCGCGGTGCCTTTACGGTCAGCATGGCGACGGAGGACTACGTGACATCGTGTGATTATGTGGGAATCGAGTCAGGACGAAAGGTTCCGGACAAGTTCGATAGAGCCGGTTTCCATGCAATACCGAGCAGCTTTGTGGACGCGCCGCTGATCAGAGAGCTGCCGATGGCCCTCGAATGCAGGGTGAAGAGCTTCACCGATGGAATCCTGACCGGCGAGATAGTCAACGTCTGCGCTGACGAGAGTGTACTTACAGACGGAAAGATTGATGTCAGGAAACTCAGGCCGATTTCGTTCGACCCAATGGGGAGCGCTTATTTCGGGGTAGGAGATAAGGTCGGACGCGCTTTCAGTGATGGCGCGAAACTGAAACGTAGAGATACTTGGCAGTCTTGATGCATCGAGTGCGGACCATATAAGCCTGGTGTTCGCAAAAGTACTGGATAAAGAAGGTCTGCGCGGTAAAAAGAGGAGAAGAGTACAGGCACTGCTTGACCGGTTCTTTCTTTACTATGGTCAGGGAACTCTCCCGGAGCATAAAAGGCAGCTCATGGAAGACCCGTATTACGATCAGATGATTGATGCTCTGTGGGATTACAATTACGGACCATGGGTCAAAGAGATGATTGAGAAGACAAAGTATAGCGGGAGAAAGCTTGAGGTATCATGGTGACAGCCCGGGAGGAAAATGAGAAAAAACGAATAAATCTGGATACGGCTCTGACAGGACAGAATATCAGCAGCGTCCAGAAAGTACGCCTGATTCTCAGTTTGAGTCTGCCCGCTATTTTAGCCCAGCTGACTTCAATCGCCATGCAGTATATCGATGCGGCTATGGTCGGAAGTCTCGGGGCAGCGGCTACAGCGTCCATCGGCCTGGTATCTTCGTCGACCTGGCTGGTCGGAGGGTGCTGCATCGGTGTGGCTGCAGGTTTCTACGTTCAGGTCGCCCAGTTGATCGGTGCAGGTCGAAATCGGGATGCGGAGAATGTATTAAGGCAGGGCCTTAAGACCGTCCTTCTCATTGGC
>JAFWIM010000202.1 GCA_017514845.1 Lachnospiraceae bacterium | reverse complement strand
TTCGGCGCGGTTCCGTTTCGGAGCCGCGCCGGTTTTATTTGCAACAGAAATACTGCTTCCAAGACACGCAATGGTCCTCATCAACGATTTCAGATGCCTCGCTTCACCGGTAGTGATATAATGTCCATGAGCGCCCAATTCACTGAATTACCTTGTAGTCAGGCCGTCTAGAGACGCAAGAGGAGGATAAAAATGCACGTACTCGTCATCAATGGTTCCCCGTCCGGAAAAAACAGCATTACACTTCAGACTGCCCTGTTCATCGAAAAACATTTCAAGAAAATTAACTTTAATTACCTGCATGTCGGTTCCGGAATTCATGCGATAGAAAAGAACTTTGCTGAAGCTGAGGATGCCCTGCGTTCTGCAGACCTTCTGCTGTTCGCCTACCCGGTTTACACGTTCCTCGTCCCCTCCCAGCTGCATCGCTTTATCGAGCTCATCAAGGAGCACGGCATGGATCTTTCAGGCAAATACGCGACCCAGCTGACGACCTCCAAGCATTTTTACGATACGACAGCCCATCAATTCATCGAAGATAACTGCGATGATCTAGGTCTCCGCTATATCACCGGACTGTCGGCGGATATGGAGGATCTGCTGAATAAGAAAGGTCAGACGGAAGCCCTGAAGTTCTTCCGCTACGTGTGCTGGAACATGAAGCACGGTCTGTATGAGCCGGCAAGATATGCATCTCCTTCGCGGGATACCGTCGACGCCGGTTCATGCAACAACGGATCGCCAGACCCACAGGACACGGCCACCGACGATCCAGGCAGCAGCGGATCGCCGGACCCCCAGGACACAGCCGCCGATCCAGGCGGCAGCGGATTGCCTACCCCACAGAACACGGTCACCGCTGATCCAAACAGCGATGAATTGACAGACTCGCGGAATACTGTAAATGATTACTCTCCCTCCCTAGAAACATCTTCAAAAGGTGCCTCGAAACGCATCGTCGTCATCACTGACCTCTCTGCCGATGGCTCCGACACCGTACTTGCAGACATGATAGACAGGTTCAGAGAAAGCGTTTCCTGCACGTGTGACGTGGTCAATATCCGCGAATTTCCCTTTAAGGGCGGCTGCCTCGGCTGTTTCCACTGTGCCGCGGACGGAACCTGCATCTACAAAGACGGTTTTGACTCATATCTCAGGAACAATATTCAGTCCTCCGACGCGATTGTTTACGCTTATACGATCCGTGACCACTCTATGGGGTCTCGTTTTAAAATGTTTGACGACCGGCAATTCTGCAACGGACACCGCACCGTCACAATGGGCAAACCGGTCGGGTATCTCGTGGAAGGTGATCTTGCAAATGAACCCAATCTAATCACATTAATGGAAGCCCGAGCTCAGGTGGGCGGAAATTTCCTTGCAGGCATTGCCGTAAGCGGAATAGATATGGGGCGGGAGGTGAGACAGTTGGCGCTTCGCATTTGCTACGCTGCTGACCATGCGTACAATCCGCCGAAAAACTTCTATGGTGTCGGCGGTCTGAAGATTTTCCGCGACCTCATTTACCAGATGCAGGGGATGATGAAAGAAGATCATCGTTTCTATAAGGAGCACGGTTTCTATGATTTCCCGCAGAAACGAAAGGGAACTATCCTCGGCATGTACCTGGTCGGAGCAATGATGACCAATAAGAAACTCAGAAGGAAGCTTGGCAATAAGATGACCGAAGGAATGCTGATGCCCTATAAAAAAGTCCTGGAAAAAATCTAATTAACTCCTCTAATTAACTTTGGCAAATTCTTTTAGCCCTCCCAGGAAGTTCCTCGTATATATAAATGTCAGGGCAAAACAGAAAGCCCGATAAAAAAGAAAATCACAAAATTATAGATAAATAAAGGAGATTAAAACCATGACAGATATGAACAAAATCAATGTTGAAGCACTTGAGAACGTAGCAGGCGGATATGAGAAACATACAGTACATAATGATGCAGTATCTTACGCAAACATCCGTAAAGCTCCTGGCCTTGACTCCAAGGTATTCTTCACCATCAAGAACGGTGAGCAGGTCATAACGACAGGCAAGAAGGTCAAGAAAGACGGTTATGTATGGTACGAGATCATGCTCGCCGGCGCTTATGACACAGGCTGGATCGCAGGTAGCCTGATTGGTTTCTGATCCTTCGGATCATACCGGAATAACTTAAAAGGATAATAATTTCGGCGCGGTTCCATTTCGGAGCCGCGCCGTTTTCTGTATCCTAACAGCGAAATCTGTGTTTGGACACAACGAATTCTTTCTCATTCCCCTTTCCTCTGACTGTATATTTCATTGCGTGCCAATTATAAGCTCTACTGTACTTCAGATTATTCAATGATATTTCATCAAATACGCATTCCGTAAGATGTGTCTCCTGCATAGAAGTCCCTGTGAACATGCAATCGATAAACGTACAGGAACTAAATGACGCATTCAGAAGATCTGCCTTTGAAAAGTCACACTTTGAAAACCTGCATTTGTCGAATACAGTCCTGTTCATACTGCTTTTTTGAAGACGACAGTCACTAAAAACACTCCCTTTTATCGCCGCATCTTGGAACGTGCCGTCGTGCAGTTCACATGTAATAAAATAGCAGCCAGTAATATTTCGGTTCAAAAAATATCCCTCTGGGATACTGCATTTGTAAAAATGACAATCCCACATGTTATGGAATCTTGTCCCACGCGCAAGCGATATATCTTCCACCTTAGAATTATTAATCCCAAAAAAATCACCGTTAGGGAAATCACCTCTATATATGTCGACCATATGCATATGGCAGTTACCAATTTCAGAACTCAAGAACCTGCAGTCTCTAAGCAGTGAGGTGTTAAACTGTACTAATGATAGATCTGCGCCTGAAAAATCCACTTCCGTAAGAATAGAATTTGCAAAACAAGCGCCTTTTAGATCTTTTCCTGCAAATGAAACCTGTTCCAGTTTATCCGTAAAGAATACAGCATCTCTTACGCGACTCTTACTAAAGGAAAATCCGCTCCAATCGGAAAATGACGCAAAGGTTATCCTTGTTAAAGCTAAACCTTTATCTACGCCCCAACCATACTTTGTCATCTGAGGCTGCATCCAACTTACTCCCATCGTAAATAGTTCGCTCCAATCACAAAGCAGGTCTGACTGCTCCCATTCCTCTTTTTCCTTCTCGTCTATCCAGAAGGTTGGTTCCTCTTCAATCATCGCGCCAATCATAACAGACTTAAGGAGCAGAGAAAGATTAATAAAAGCCCGCTTATATGCTTCATACGTGAACATGGATGAACCGCTGCCCACATCGATTGAACCATGCACTGCGCTACTGATTATCTTCGCATAGTTCTTCCTCACTTTGACAGCATCGAATTGAGTGTCCAGATACTTCTTTTCATGGTAATATCGCATACGCAGATACAGTAACAGGAATGTCTGTTCCCACGTGGTCTCCGCTACGTAGCCGTACTTGAACAGCTGAAACGCGAGTTTTATGAGATTCTCAATATACTCCCGGCCATCCAGATCATTGAGTTTCATCAGTTCATTATAAATGAACTCGCTGAAGAAAAAGTCCCGGATATCGTTGTGGTAAAACTCGAGAGCACCTTTTTTCGAATTCTTTTTCCAGTAAGCACAGAGCACGCAGGCCCTTTTGACCAGTTCTCTGGAATTGCAGGCAAATTCATGCCGGTCGATAATGTGGTCCAGCTCGGCAGACGTGATGTAATATCGGTCCTCTCCGGAATTTCGGAACATTGCAAACGCAATCTCGCCCACAAGTCCATACACCTCTTCTCCGATCCCGTCTTCCAGAGTCGGATGACCTGTTTCATTTTTAAGATTTTCGTTGTAGTGCGTATGAATGATTGCGTTATGAAAAATCTCATTATAAAGGGCCCATTGATTGTCTTTTATGTCCTCCCTGATTTTACAGGCGACCAGCAGGTAAAGGGCGAGCGGCGTATCTGCAACGCCTCCGGCAGTTTTATTGTTTAAATTACAAATGAATGCCTCCGTCTCACCCGCCACCGTCTCCCCGGTGTCTTTATATTGCTTAAGCCAGCTTTCGCGTTGTCTCTTGTTAAAATGCTCAATCGTCACTACTCGGAAACCGATTTCATTCTTCTGAAATATCTGCATATTAATGAATTTGGGTCGGCTTGTGCATATGATCCTGTTCCATTTGAAGGTACGCCTTATGCCGAGGAGGAAGTGTTCGATTGTGTGTACAGAGACATTTGCAACCATCCTTATTTCGTCTGCTCCGTCAAGGACGAAAACGGCATCTTTATAATTATTGTCGAACTCTTTCCTGTTTTTTACATGCAGATAATCAAGGATACACTTCTCTATAGAACCGCTAAGTTGTTCCTGGGTCAGTTCTCGAAGCCGGATGCAGACCATCTTCCTGTCACAGAATATGGCACGCCCCTCATTGTCCTGCTCGATATAGTGATAACACAGCCACGACACAAGGCTCGTCTTACCGACCGCTGCGTCTCCGTCTATGAACAGGAATCGGTCTTCATCTCTTCCCCAAATAAAATCACTGAAAAGCTCCACTGAGCTAAGGCTGCTCTCTTCTTTTTCCTTAGAAGCCTCCTGTTCTTCATGCTCATCCTCTTTCCCTAAATTGTAGTTGGGCTCGACGTAAAGATTTTTCAGCGTCACCCTATCACTGTTTGGAGAATAAGTATGCAGGAACAGCGAACTCATATAATTATCGTAGTATTCCCGGATGATTTCCTGTACTCCGTCTTCTTCAGGCGGATCTATTCTGCGCTCGAAAAGGTTGCGGTTTCGAATCATGAACGCATCCAGGCGGTCAATCACACTGACGTCACTGACCTCTGACAGATATTCTACTTCATGGGTGAGATCATCCAGGCAGATTATGTCTTTAGCCCTATCGAAGGACACTCCGGACGGCACCTTATATCCCTTGCCGTCGCGTCCCTTGTACTTCTCCACCTCGCTAAGCTTGTCTTTTCTCTTCAGGAACATGAACTTGACAGTATAGCCCGTAAAATCAAGGAATGCGTTATACTTCTTCTGCAGATTCTCCAGTTTTTCACTTTCGGACTGATTCAGGCGCGGAGACCTTTTCAGTTCTTCTATTTCTTTTTGTACTTTCTTCTTTTCCTCAGGTATGCCTTCAATCTTTTCCAGTGTATCTTTTACTTTTTGTGGATGTGCCGATGAGGACACCTGGATGAGCAGCCGGTTTTTTGTGTCAATGAGATCATATCCGGCCGTGTTCATCCTGATCTTATTGGCGTTCACCAGCTCATATCCATACAGAATATTCAAAAGATCGCTGAAAAAATTTTCAGAGACGATATTTATATCATGAAAGTTCTCTTTTCCATTATAGTACAGATAGGCATCCAGTATGCTGAAGCCCCATCTGAATCGCTCTGAACGTACTTTTCGATCGATCATACTCCTTCTCCTGATATACTTAGGTCCACGTTTTCTTCATAAGTATGGTAACAAAAATATACCTCTGTTTCAAGAAACACAGCAGGCTGTCAATGCCATGGAGTTTAACTAAGTGTCTAGTCAACTCTTCTAATTAACTGTCTGATATAAAGGATATGTTATTGGCACCGAAGACTTTGGCGGCTGGATCGCAGGCAGCCTGATTGGTTTCTGATTTCACAGCAACTGAATGTAGCAGCGGGGGGCTTCCCCCAACTAAGATAAATAACATGTAATATATCAGGGCAGGTCCAAGAAAACTGGACCTGTCCCTTTTTTGGCATTCACTTTTCATCTTATCTATGTACAGTTGCCCATTTGGACTTGACCCCAACACCCGGAAATGAGCAGTCGATTTTGCAAAATAATGCGCATACACAGTGGAAAATAAACTTTTGGCAGTCGATTTTGCGAAATAGCACACACACGCAGTGCCATATAAGACTCCATTCAAGTTCCATAAGCAGTCATACCAACTTAGTTTTATCTAGATATACTGCTCACCAAGGTTGAAATATAAAGCCAGGAGCAGTCACCTTTGGTGATTTTGATATCAGGTGATGGTAAGACTTACTTATCCTAAGTTCAAGCCAGCAGTAGCTTTAAGCTGGTTTCAGCGAACATGACTGCCCGCTTCTCATCCCGGCAGTCATGAAACGCCATTCTGAACTTATATGACTGATTGCCATCTTTCTTGCTCTCAGTAGATTTGAGGGGAGGTGGCAAAATCGAGCTTCAGCGTGGTGCCGTCAAGCGTAGTCTTAAAGCGCTCCATTTTGAAGGGCGGCTCACTCTCATAAATCTCACCGTATGTGATGGTCACAAAGTCGATTGTTTCCTTCTCGTTGGGGAACATTTTTTTCTCACCGTGGACGGGAATGAACTTCCCGTCAGCGGGATCGCCGTAAGAGGCGGTGCGATGAAGCGTCCACGTCACTTTGTCCGCACCGGCCTTCTTGACCCGGGCGGCTTCCTCTTCGGTAAGGGAGAAAGTCATGGACTGGCTGGTCCTCTCTGTCAAAGCCAGGAAAAGCTCGGTGGGATTGTCCGATTGAATAGGCGGCATTTCTGCGCCCGCCGTGCCAGTCTTGCCCGCGCAGGCGCTCAGACCGAGTATCAGCGAGAGCACATCGTTTGGCTCTCCCCTAAATTGATTCGTATATAATTATAGCGGAATATTTCTCGCTTTAAAGCAGGATATTTCCCATCTGACTTTTCAATATGATATACTTATTTATGTATATCACCTGTTTCTTCACCGGCTCATCGCAACTGCAAACCGTTCTGTAAGGGGGTGCTCTTATCATGAAAACTCAGTTCCACAGGTTTTTTATCAACATAGCGGTAATACTTCTCCTGCTGCTCCTCGTACCGGGGCGTGTCCTGGCAGAGAGTTATTCCGCTTCCACCATTCGGCTCCTGTATTATGAGGGAAATGTTAAAGTGCTGGACGCCGACGGGAAACCGCGCACCCTTATTGAAAATGGGCGCTTTGGCAGCGGTGAATCCATGCAGACAGGAAAAGAGAGCACTGCCTCCGTCGGCCTTGACCAGAGCAAAATCGTTGCCCTGGATGCCGTGACCCGCGTAGCATTCTCACAGCAGGGGAAGGCGATGCACATGGACCTCGTAGAAGGCACGTTGCTGCTGGACGTGAAGGAAAAGCTCAGTGAGGGGGAGACTCTCGACGTAAGGACCTCCAACATGGCAGTTGGCATCCGCGGCACGGTAATCTTCATGTCCAATCTTCCGTCGGCCGAACACGATACCGAAGATCTGGAAGAAGTCCTGGACGAGCGGATCTCCTCCGGAGAAATGATCACCACACTGGGAGTGCTGGAGGGCACGGCGTATGTCAGTTATGTTGATGCCAATGGCAAGCAGCAGTCAATCGATGTCAAAGCCGGAGAAAAGGCCACTCTCCGAGGCGATAGTATGGGCAAGCCAGCCTCCGATGCCTCCGTGGAGACCATGGAAGCCGAGGATCTCAGCAATTTCGTAGTCAAACAGCTGATGCGTGACGACACGCTTTACAACCGCGTCGAGGACGCCACCAGCCTGGCCAGCGAAGCTTTAAGTCTTTATCCGCCTGACGGTGACTGGACGTATAAGTCCCCTGTCACACTCGTAGCGCAGAGCGCCAGCAAGATCTACGACGGCTCGCCGCTCACCCGCACCGGGGACGTACTGGTATACGGCCTGCCAAAACAATTTTCCATCAGGGTCTCCGCTGGCGGCAGCCGGACCGACGCAGGCGAATCCGATAACCCAATTACCCATTACGCAATCTATAACGCGCGCGATGAGGACGTGACCAGGCACTTCACGGACATCCGGACTGTGTCCGGCGAGCTGGTCATCGATCCCCAGCCTCTCACTATCTGGACCGCGAGCGCGGAAAAGGTGTATGACGGTACACCCCTTACCGCGCCGGATGCGTGGCTCTCGAACGCTCCGCACTACAAAAAGGAGCAGGTCCCCTGGCGGAATATGGCCTATGTGCTCCCGGACACGGGAGATGTACAGGTACTGTACGGTATATGCGGCACCGTCTGGGTGCACGGCACAAACCCGCTCACCGGGGAAACGCAGGAAATCGAGCTGCACGCCGGTCAGCGGCTGCTCGTATATCTGCACGACGAACCGGACCGGCAGACCATCGATTTCACGCGGGAAGATGTGAAGGAGACCGAGCTTACGAAGGAACTGCTGTATCTGTACGCGGACAATCCGGATCTCCTTGATCAGGCCGTGAAGGATACCGGCTGGAACGCTGAGCTCATGACCCGGCTCATCAATGATCTCCCGGAACGGGATGCCGATCTGCGCATGGTGACAAAAGATGACCTGCAGGTCGAAGCGGATGAAGTCGAAAGTCTGATGAAGGACTGTACGAATGTCCGAATCACCATCGACACAGAAATCACCGATTACAACGACAGGGCTCTTGGCAGCGAGGAAGCGCGGTATACGCCCATCGTCATTGACGAAACAATCAGCGTACGGGCTACCGGCAGCCGCACGGAGGTCGGCACGAGCGTAAATACATACTCAATCGACTGGGGCAACGCGAATAGAGCTAACTATAAGATTATGGAGGATCTCGGCAGCCTGACCGTCACCGCACCCGAAACCCCGGAAGAGAATAACGATAATCCTGTCGTGCCTACCGTCGCCCCCACTCCCCCGGAAGATGACACGATAAATGATCCTGTTGTGCTGACTGCAGCCAGTGCAGACAAGGTTTACGATGGCTCACCGCTTACCGACAATTCGGTGAGCGTCACCGGTCTTCCGGACGGTTACACCTGCACGGCGACAGCCGGCGGAAGCCGGACAGATGCCGGCAGCAGCGCCAACTCCGTCACTTCCTACACGATCTACGATAATGATGGAAACGACGTGACTTCAAAATTTACGAACGTCTCGACCGTGGATGGCACACTGACCGTTGAGCCTATACAGATGGACTTCAATCTGGGCGGCACGGAAGTTGATTTTAACGGCACAACCCCTGTTACAAATCCCACCTTCACCTATTTGAACGGCAGCCATAACGGGGAAATTGTCAGCGGAGTGCGTCTCCTTGGCAGTAAGTTATTTGCAAAACTCGCATCGCCTCCTGCCAAGTGGGGATTCTCCCTGTTTACAGGTGACTCCATGAGTTTGTCCATACAGGGAGGCGGATCCTCCGCCGGAACATATACGCTCGTAGGATTATATGACTTCACGTCCGGCAACAAGGGTAATTACACAATTTCCTATTCCGGCACCACCATGACCATTAAACCCGCGAAGGTGACCGTTACCACCGGCAGTGCCGACAAGACCTATGACGCGGAGCCCCTGACGTGCGAAGAAGCGTCCATAACCGGTCTGGCTGCCGGCGACACCGTCACCGTAAAGGCGACAGGCGCGATTACCGACGCAGGCACAGCGGACAACACATATACCATCGACTGGGGTACTGCTGATCCGGACAACTACACGATCGAGGAAAATCTGGGAACACTCACCGTAGATCCGCTCGGCGTGACGGTCAACATGAACGGTGGCTATTCGACCACCTTCACAAACCTTCTGCATAACCCCCGCAACGCAACGGCGACTTTCGAAAACGGGGATGCGGTCACCCGGGTCAGCTCGGAGAAGGTGTACGATGACGACGGTAATCCACTCCACTACTTTGCTGAATTTGCGCTTAAGGGTACAGATGCGATGGAGCTTAAGAGCACCGGCGCCATCACCGTGGGTGAACATGAATTCTCGAACGATTGCACTTTCACGAGCGGCAAAAAAGAAAACTATGAGATCACCTACGAAAACAATACCGTGACGATCGATCCCCTGAGTGTCAACCTGTATCTGCTTCCCGATAGCGAAGTGCAGTATAACGGCCAGCTCTGGAAGGCTGTACCGCGGATCGGCGGCTATTACTGGATGACTCCGGTGGAATCCAGTGAAAACACATGGAATGTCACCGGCTCCGTCAAGAAAAAGACACTCTTCCAGGTGACGATCACGGGCGGCGGCAAAGATGTGGGTACCTATACGTACTCGTGTTCTGTGAGCTACCCCGACCCGGACATCGGGGAAGATAACTTCGATATCAATATCTATAACGATACTCTGGTAATCAAACCCGCTCCTTTGCACATTACGACCGATGATGGCAGCAAGAAATATGACGGTACACCGCTCTCCGGCGGTGAGGCCACCGTGGAAGGGCTGATGTCCGGCGACGCCATCACCGTCACTACCGCTGCCCCCACAGAAGTGGGTACGACTGATAACACCTACACGATCGATTGGGGTGATACCAATAAGGATAACTACACGATCACAGACGACATCGGCGAGCTGACTATCACCAAGAACGACACAAAGATTACTGTGACCGCCGGCTCTGCCTCCAGAGCATATAACGGAGAAGACCTGACAGACAGCAGCTTCACCGTCGAAGGTCTACCCAGTGCCCTCACGCTCGAGGCCACCACAGATGGTTCTCAGTACATAGCCGGGACGACCAAAAACGTGATTACCAATCACACCATTTTGAATTCAGACGGGGAAGATCGGACAGAGAACTTTACCAATGTAGAGTATGTGGATGGCACACTGGAAGTCACATTGAGGACTATTGCGTTCTGGTCCTGGCCGGCCATTTACACATACGACGGCTGGTCTCATTCCGCAACAATACCTTTTGGATTAGTCAGTATTCAGTTCGCGTCAGCGGACAACATCCAGCAGTCGGATCTGAGCTTCAGTTTTGATACTTACAGGGATGTCGGCAGACATACGGGCTCCTTTACTGTATCCTTTAGAGACTATTACGGCAAAGACCTGGCGAACAAGTATACGATCATCTATGAAGGGCCAAATGGGTCTGAACCATTTGCAAATGTGATAATCCAGCCCAGAGACCTTACCGTATCCACTACTTCCGAATCCAAGGTGTATGACGGCGAACCTCTGAAGGGCAGCGCATCCCTGAGCGGCAGAGTCGGCGGTGACAATGTTACTGTGACCGCCGGCACCACCATCACGGATGTAGGCAGCGTAACTAACAGCTACACGATCGACTGGGGCTGGACTAATCCGGAAAACTACACTCTGATCGAGGATCTCGGCACGCTGGCGGTCACTCCCGCCACGCTGACCGTAGTCACTGACTCAGACACCAAGACCTATGACGGTACGCCTCTGACGGCAGGCACGCATCTGGAGGGTCTGAGTCCTCATGACGACGCCACGGTCGAAGCGACCGGCTCTATCACAGAACCGGGCAAAACAGTCAACACCTATAGAATTGACTGGGGCACCACTAATCCGGATAACTACGTAATCGTCGAAAAGCTCGGCCAGCTGAGCATTACGAACGGCGAACCCGCGCCTCTGACGGTAATTACCGAATCCGCTTCCAAGACCTATGACGGCACTCCAATGACCGCGGAAGCACGCCTTGTGGGGCTCAAAAAGGGCGCAGACGCCACAGTCAAGGCCACAGGCACCATCACGCACGCAGGCAGCACAAAGAACACCTATGAAATCGTCTGGGGAGATACAGACCCCAATGATTATACCATCACCGAAGATTTCGGCACACTCACCGTGGAGAAAGCCGATCTTACCGTGACCACCGATTCCGCTTCCAAGACCTATGACGGAAAGCCGCTGACTGCCACCGGTGCGAGCCTCGAAGGACTGTGCGGTACCGACGATGCATCAGCCACCGCCACCGGCACTATCACGAATGCCGGCAGCACAAAGAACGGCTACGAGATCACATGGAATTCGACCAGCCGGGACGACTACACCATCAAAGAAAAGCTCGGCACACTCACCGTGGAGAAAGCCACCCTGTATGTAAGTACCGGCTATGCCCATAAGTTTTATGACGGTAAGCCGCTGACATGTGACGAAGCTGAGCTTACTGGGCTGCAGAATGGTGAGACCGCCTGGGTCAAAGCCACCGGCACGATTACGGACATCGGATATACAGAAAACACCTATAAACTTACCTGGGGCACGGCGAATCCGGACAACTACAAGATTGAAGAATATCTGGGATGGCTGGCCATCTACGATCCGGACGATCCGGAGATTCCGGATGAGGAACCCCTGCTTTCAAGTCCGGAGAATGCTCTCGATGCCGGGCCAAAGACCGGCGCCAAGAAGGAGTCTGATGCCGCAAAAGGTCCCAAGACTGAAAAGGGTTCCAAGGCTGAGACGAAAGCCGGGACGGATATGAGTTCCAAGGCTGAGACGAAAGCCGGGACGGAAACGAATTCCGAAGCTGAAGCCGGAAAGAATCCTGAGGCTGAAACGAATTCCGGAGCTGAAAAGCGATCAGAGACGGAAACAAATTCCGAGACCAAAACTGAGAAAGATCCCGAAGCAGAAACGGATCCCGAGGTTGAAAAGAATTCCGAGTCCGATAAGAGTTCCGAAGCTGAACAAAGTTCGGGGAATGATAAGGGTTCCGGAGCTGAACAGAATCCGGAGCCGGAAAAGAAGCCCGAGACTGTAACGGTGCCGGAGCCCGAGAAGAAGCCCGAGCCCGTAACGGTGCCGGAGCCCGAGAAGAAGCCCGAGCCCGTAACGATGCCGGAGCCCGAGAAGAAACCCGATCCGGAAAAGGTATCGGAGCCTGAGAATACGCCCGAGACCTGAGCTTGACAGAATCATCGGCGCGGGTTCCGGAGGGACCCGCGCTTTCACTTGCCGCTGCTCTATAATGATAATACTTGTAAAATATGTGATTTTTTGTAGAGTTAGTGATATAATACTGGAAACGGCGAATGCGTTGAAAATGATTCTGTAAATTTTTAGCTCTCTCCCCAAGATCTCTCATATAAATGTGCGGTTCAAGGGAAGTCGGCTAAAAGGTAAATACAAAACAAATTTACTAGACAAAGGAGACAAAATTATGGAAGAAATGAACAAGATCAATGTTGATGCGCTCGAGAACGTAGCCGGCGGCGCAACACGCACAGTGGCAAATGACGCAGTCAATTATGCAAATGTCCGTGAGAAACCGGGTCTTGACTCCAAAGTCATGTTCAAGATCCCGAACGGCGAGAAGGTCTACACAACAGGCAAGAAGGTCACCAAGGATGGCTACACCTGGTACGAAATCATCTGCAATCAGCATCCGAACGGATGGATCGCAGGCAGCCTGATTGGTTATTAATTCGGTTATAAATTAGAAGCAGCTGCATAAAATTGAATAAGCTATAGTGAGCGGGCAGGTCCAAATCGGATCTGCCCGTTTTTCTATTTATTTTAGCCCTCCCCCAAGATTTCTCGTATAAATAGATGTAAGGGCACAAGGAAGCCCGCTAAAAAAAGAAATAAAACAAAATTCGAAAATAGAAATTATAAAAAGAAATTAAGGAGAAAACCATGAAGAATACATTTAGAAAAATCGTTAT
>JAFWIM010000201.1 GCA_017514845.1 Lachnospiraceae bacterium | reverse complement strand
TCAATGAGGTCAGATACCTGCTTCCGAATCATCAATGCCCGCAGTCTGCAGGTCATAAATCCTTCGATATAAACCGTTTTGGGCCAGAAGCTCCTCGTGGGTACCCTGCTCCCGGATTTTTCCCTTGTCGAGGACGATGATGTGGTCCGCGTTCATGAGGGTCGTGATCCGGTGGGCGATCAGAATGACAGTCGAGGACCCTGTACTTTCCTGGATAGCGTGGCGGATCTTCATGTCCGTCTCAGCGTCGACCGCGGACAGAGAGTCATCGAAGATCATGATCGGAGGCTTAGATACAAGCATTTGCGCAATTGCGGTCCGCTGTTTCTGGCCGCCGGAGAGAGTGACTCCGCGCTCTCCGACAAAGGTGTCGTAGCCGGAGGTGAAACTCTCGATCGCGTCATCGATGCTCGCGATCTTTGCGGCACGGCGAATTTCATCCATGTTCTTTTCCGACTTGGTGATTCCGATATTTTCGGAGAGCGTGCGCGAGAAGAGGAAGGGCTCCTGAAGGACCATTCCGATATTCCGGCGCAGGTAGTCTTTCTTTATATCGCTAATATCCGCACCGCCGATCGTGATCCTGCCGCCGTCAGGTCCAAGATTATAGAGACGGTCAAGAAGATACATCAGCGTCGACTTGCCTGACCCGGTCCCACCGAGAATTCCGAACGTGGAGCCGGCAGGAATCGTCAGGGAGACGTTCCTAAGGACGGGTGAGGAGGCATTTGCATATGCAAATGTCACATTTTCAAACTCAATATCGCGATCCAGCGGAGGCTCCCCGACGTCATCCTGATCAGTTTCAATCGCGGAGTTCATGATGTAGCGAAGACGTTCGATCGAGATGCCGGCCTTGCTCATCTCCGAGATGACGCGGCCGAGCTGGCGGACGGGCCAGATCAGCATCATGTTGTAGGAAGTCATCGCTATAAAACCGCCGACGGTCAGTGTCCCGTGAATGCAGGCGACGGAGCCGAAAAGCATAATGAAGAGAATCTGAAGTCCTGTCAGTATGTCGGCCACGGACCAGTACATGGATGTGATCGTCATGAGGCGGATCCAGAAGCTCGTGTAATAGGTGTTCTGCTTTTCGAAGCGGCCGCGCTCGTAGACTTCCCGCCCGAACGCGCGGACTACGCGCACGCCGGTCAGGTTCTCCTGAACGATGGAGGAGAGAACGCCCTCCTCGACGTCGACTTTTTCGAATGCTGTGCCGATTTTCACATGAAATATCAGAGAATAAATGACGATGACCGGGATCATGAGCGCGGAGCCGAGCATGACGCGGAAGTGGATCCTGCCCATGAAAATAAGAGCCAGCACAATCATGATGACTGTGCGGAAGAGCTGCACGAGCTGCTCGGAGATGAATCTCTTGATGGTGTTCACATCCGAGGTGCACCGCTGGATGATATCACCGGTGCTGTTCTCACTGTGCCATGTGTAGGGCAGGTACATGATGTGGGAGAAGAGATCATCGCGCATCTTTCTTACAAATGTCTCCGCGCCCCGCGTGTTCATAGTCCGAAAGACGTATCGGCACAGAGCGGCAAGAACGCCGATTGCGAGTACTGCGGAGGCGATCCAGATCGGGTGGACCCTGAGAGCGCCGGCACCGCCGACATTTGCAATCAGTCTCTCTACGACACCCGGCAGTTCCGCGGGTTTGGTGCCGATGACGGAGTCGACGGTGTAGGATATGATTTTCGGGTTCACCATATCAAGCAGGGATACGAGTCCCGCAAAGAGCATGCTGAGGGCAAAGTAGCGCTTGGAACCCGAGAGGAAATGCAGTATTAAGTTAGTTTTGGTTGGGTAGTTTTGCATGGGTTTGCCTTTCAACTTTACGGGGTTTTCGCATTGACAGTAGGAAACAGGGTATTTCTTTTTTGAACTGTTGACCTTGATTTTGGGCGACAGTAGAATCCGTAAGATCCAGCTTAATCTAGTGAAATTTGAGCTGAAAAGTACTCAGAAACGGCAGTAGAAATAATCAATTCTTGCTTTACTACTGTCATAGTCAAAAGAGCGTAAGCTTGCGTTCAGCATCGGTTGCTTTACTCATCTGTGAGCCCATAATTTAGAATGTAGTTATACTTTGCGTTGGCAGCCTCGCTGGCTTTCTTTTCTTTCCAGGCAGCGATCTCGCTGCATATGGCCAGCATCTCATCCACAACAAGCTCCACGTTTCTGGGCTTGACATTGTAGAGATAGGCTGTCATGCGACGGATGGCTTTCGGGCTTCCGAGCTGCTTTGCAATGGCATCGCCGAGTTCGCTCGGGAATCCGAGGTTCATGAGTTCGCGGTCCAGCTCATCTTTGGCCCAGGCCCATTCTCTTTGGTTATCAGTCATCGGTTTTTCTCCTATAGGACAGTTATAGTAATGATAACACGCGTGTGCCCTGCTGGCAATTTACTACTGGTATAAGATGGGACTGTTGCATTAATGCGGCGGCCTCTGATGCTGATCAAACCTAGCCCCTTTGGAAAAAGTTTGGATATATAAAACACCTTCCCGCTCCGCTATAGTTTTCAGTGGAGAGGACCGCTGCGGCGCGGCTTGAAAACCTGTCAGCCGACACTGACCCGGATCCACTCCCAGTCTCTAAAGCGAGATCTGAACTCGCCAGTCTGAAAAAAGGAAAGGAGCGGAAGCATGAAGATTCTGAAGAAAGTGGGTATCGTTTTTCTTGTCCTCATTATTTTAAGCGCAATCGGGAATGTAATCGGAGGTTCAAAAAAAGATTCGACCGGCAGCTCCGCGAAAACAGAGTCGAAAACGGAATCAAAGGTCGAGAGCACAGCAGAGTCGACATTGGCAGAATCCGCGGCCCAGACAGCGGAAACTGCTCCGGCAGCCCCGGCTAAGAGCCAGCGGAACGGATTTGACCAGGCGACAAATCAGATGTACGAGTATCAGGGATTTGCATTCCCGCTGCCGTCCTATATGACGCCTGCCCTTAATGAGAAGGGGAACGTGAACATTAGCTTTAATGGGGAGCCACAGGGGACGGTTGGTTTTGTTATTGAAAGAAATACAGTTACCGGTTCTGCTGAGCAGTTCGAGGCAGCAAAAACGGATATGATAAATAAATTTGCCGAAAACCTCAAAATCACATGGCAGAGCACATCCGCAGTTACGATCGCAGGCTGCTCAGGAATATCCGGCACAGTTGTGACGCCGACTGAAAAAGGGCAGAGCGAGGTTGATGCTTATATCTGGTTTGATGCGGCCAATCAAGCTTTATTTATGATGTATTATCTCGAGACAGATCAGTCAACCTACACATACGGTGAAGATGTGAAGAAAATTGCGGCATCTGTGACCTACACCGGAAACGGTCTCACGACTCAGGAAGCGCCCGCCCAGGAACCCTCAGATACAGGTGCAAATGACACCGACGTCCCTGCAGGCGTCACCCCCGAGTTCAAGGCTCAGATGGATGAGTATGAAGCCTTCTTCGACGAGTATGTCGAATTCATGAAGAAGTATTCTGAATCAGATAATCCGGTCGCCCTCATGAGTGAGTATCTGGATTTTATGCAGAAATATACGAAAGCAATGGAAGCGATTGACGCGATCGATGAGAGCACGCTGTCGGAAGCGGATTCTCTGTATTTCGCTCAGGTGACACTCAGGATTGATGAGAAGCTGCTTTCTGCATTGAACTGAGCTTTGATGAAAAGCTGCTTTCTGCATTGAACTGAGCTTTGATGAAAAGCTGCTTTCTGCATTGAACTGAGCTTTGACGAGAAGCTGCTTTCTGTATTGAACTGAGCCTGGATGAAGATGGCGAGCCGGGGACGACTCACCACCGATTGGCTTGCTTGATTATTTGCGCAAAATATGCTATATTTCTGCCAAGAAGTTGTGCCGGCGGGCGAAATTGAAAGCCGGTCGGTGTGACTTAAAAAATCCTTATAAAATTATTATTTTTATAAGCCCTCACCAAAGGAACCTCGTATCTATATATGTCGGGGCGAAAAGGAACCCGCTAATAAGAAAAATAAGATCAAACAGATAAAAGGAGATTTTGAAATGGCAGATATGAACAAAATTAATGTAAACGATCTTGAGAATGTAGCAGGCGGAGAGAAGAGACAGGTCAACACAAAGACAACCCAGAACGGCGTCCTCAGAGCAGGCCCTGGCACAAGCTTTGAAAGAATTACCTCCTATCCGAACGGCACATGGGTAACAACAACAGGCAACGTAAGCAAGAACCGTGAAGACGGAAGAACATGGTATGAGCTTTGCGCTCCGGATCATGGCTGGATGGCCGGCAGAATTCTTGACCTTCCGGAATATTAATTAGTGACAAGCTTTGGGCTGCCTCACCGCATGGTGAGGCAGTCTTTTTTTCTTGGCTTTAGCCTGTTGAGCGAAATGGAGTTTTTCGTTGTTCCGAAAAATGGAATGAGCGAAACAAAAAACCACCTGCTATGCAGGTGGAACCCAAAAAGTTATACAATTGATCACCTTTCCGTCTACAATATAGGTG
>JAFWIM010000200.1 GCA_017514845.1 Lachnospiraceae bacterium | reverse complement strand
TCCGGCCGCCTCGTTCCGGATCCGGATAAGGGTGCGTCCTTCTACCACGACTGGTACAGGGAGCTTCGCAAAGAGGGAATCGATTTTGTCAAAGTCGACGGCCAGAGCATCTGCCCGTTCTACTATGAGGACAATGTTCCGTTGGCTAAAGCGGCACGCGGCATTCACCAGCAGCTTGAGAGCGGCGTGAGCCGTATGAACGGAAATATCATCAACTGCATGGGAATGGCGATGGAAAATATACTGGCCAGACCGTCCTCGGCCGTCTCCCGCAACAGTGACGACTTCCTGCCGGCACAGGAGGACAGCTTCGTGGAGCATCTTATGCAGAATGCCTATAACGCGCTGTACCATAACGAGATATACTGCTGTGACTGGGATATGTTCTGGACAAAGCACGTGCACGCAAAAAAACATGCGCTGCTCCGGGCGATCAGCGGCGGTCCCGTCTACTTCAGCGATAAGACCGGCAATACAGATCCGGAGCTCCTTAAGTGCCTTGCCTTATCGGATGGCCGGCTTCTTATGATGGATCGTTCGGCCATGCCGACAGAAGACTGCGTTTTCACAGATCCGCGTAAGGAAGGTGTGCTGAAGCTTCATAATACGGGGACCCGGGAAGACGGGACCCGCGGCGGCGGTATAGCGGTCCTCAATCTGACCGGGCAGGAGCAAACCTTCCGGTTCTCAGCTAAAGAGATTCCGGAGCTCAACGAAGAAAAATACTGGATGTTCGACTTTATGAAGGGGACTGTGACTCTGGTCAAGCGAACGGATGAGATAAAAGGCTCTCTGGGTGCAGACGATTTTGCCTGGTACGTTTTCCTTCCAGTCGGAAAGAATATGTCCTGCCTCGGACTTCTTGACAGGTATGCCGGCTTTATGGCAGCCGAGCATACGGCGGCACGTGATGATCTTGATATAATTGTTCTTGCCGAGCCCGGCCAAATCGGGTGGGCGTCAAAAAAGAATATCCGCCGTGTCACGGCAGATGGGACCGATGTCACAAGTCAGGTCTCAAAAAACGGAGAATTGTTCAAGATCTCGCTTCCTCCCAGGAAAGGGAAGGTAGTGCTTACAATCGAGTGGAATAACTGATCTGTAAAAAACACCGGAAGCAGATAAGCACTGGTTCGCTGATAATCCAGCGGGTCAGTGCTTTTTTACGCGCTTTTTACAAAACTCTCCCTTTGACTTTTACAGGGCCATGCTACAATACCCGAAATTTGGCAAAAATCAAAAGGAGATATTATGACTCTGTTCGAATTTTTTACTTTGCTTGGCGGTGTCGGACTCTTCCTCTACGGCATGAGTCTGATGTCCCAGGGCCTTAAACTTGCGGCCGGCAACAAGCTCCGTTCCATACTGGAGCATGCGACCGCGAATCGTTTCGTCGCTGTTGCTGTCGGTGTTCTGGTGACCCTTCTGGTCCAGAGTTCTTCCGCGACAGACATGATGGTCATCAGCTTCGTCAACTCAGGTCTCATGACTCTGGCGCAGGCGATCGGCGTCATCATGGGAGCTAACATCGGTACGACTGTCACAGCCCAAATCACAGCATTTAATCTGAGCGATTACGCGCCCTTCATCCTCTTTATCGGCGCAGTCCTGTACCTATTTGTCAAGAAGAACGCGATAAAATATACGGGCTCCATTATCCTCGGATTCGGAATGCTGTTCTTCGGCATTTCCGTGATCAAGTCAGCCATTGTCCCGCTGTCAAAGAGCGCAGCGTTTATTTCTTTCCTCTCAACGCTGGAAAATCCGGCGGTTGCGGTGCTCTTCGGAGTCCTGTTCACAGCGCTGCTGCAGAGTTCCTCGTCGTCGGTCGTCATTTTCCAGACCTTTACAGTGCAGGGACTTATCGGCTATGATATGACTGTATATCTGGTCATCGGCGCCGCCATCGGGTCCGTCACTCCGAACCTTCTGGCATCGCTGACGACCAACAGGAACGGCAAGCGAAGCGCCGTATTGAACCTTCTGTTCAATCTGTTCCGCGCTGCCCTGATGCTCATCCTGGTCACGGTATTCCCGGGCTTCACTAAACTGATCCAGAATCTCACGCCCGGGGATGTGGGGCACCAGGTCGCGAACACGCATACTATTTTTGCGATACTTGCGGTCCTCATCGAGTTCCCGTTTGCCAATCAGATCGTAGCGCTGTCTAAGAAAGTGATTCCGTTCCGGGCGGATGAAAGCCGCTCCGTGGAGGACAGAAAGCTGCGATATCTTGTCCAGACCAGAGGACTGCCCTCCTCGCTTGCCATCCAGCAGGCAAAGCTTGAGCTCCTCCGAATGGGTGGTCTGGCGAGAGAATGTCTGGATACCGCGATACGCTTCTTTTTCACCCAGAATGACCGTCTGGCGGAATCTGTAGCTGAGATTGAAGAGACAATCGATATTCTGACAGATAAGATTCAGGAAGCTCTGATCTCTCTGCGTTCGAATGAATATCCCCCGGATGACGCAAACAGGTTGTCCCAGCTTCTCCTTACGGCATCGGATATAGAGAGAATCTCGGATTACGCGGAAAATATAGCGGAGTCCGCCGGTACCTTCATAGCCCAGAAGGCATCCATGTCCGAAATGGCTATGGAGGAACTTAAGAATCTTGGCGAGGCCGCTCTGAAATCCGTCGACTTTTCTCTCAGAATATTTGAGAGCGAAGATGCCGGTGCGCTCAAAGAGGCGGATCTGCTGGAGCAGCATGTCGATGATCTGCAGACATCCTGTGTAAATGCCCATATCGAGCGCCTTATGAACGAGGTCTGTCACCCGGTCGCAGGGGTCGTCTTCACAGATATGGTCACAGATCTGGAACGCTGCTCCGACCATGCGATCAATATCGCTCACGCGCTCATTGATCACACCGAACACTGAAGCCTTTTGGTTTGTGGAAGACTGTGCGTCGGTTATCCCGGAATCATTTATCCAAAACAGAGGAAAATATATGGCATTAATCTATATTATCGAAGATGATCAGAGTATCCGCGAGATAGAGCTGATTGCTCTGAAAAACAGCAATTATAACGTGGCGGCTTTCGACCGTGCTGACACATTCTTCCAGTCGATGGAAGAACTTCTGCCCGATCTGGTGCTCCTTGATATTATGCTCCCTGACCAGGATGGATATGAAATCATCCGGAAACTCAGGAAAAATCCCCTCACCGCGAAAATACCGGTAATCATGGTGACGGCGAGGACCACCGAGTTTGATCTTGTGAGGGGACTCGACAGCGGTGCGGATGACTATATACGCAAGCCGTTCTCTATCATGGAGCTGCTCTCCCGTGTGCGGGCTCTACTCCGGCGGACAACAGAAAACACAAACCTAATCTGTGTCGGGGATATCCGGATGGACCAGGAACGTCACACGGTATATGCCGGCGAGAATCAGATCGACCTCACCTTTAAGGAGTTTGAACTGCTCCGCTTCCTGATGATCAATTCGAAGGTCGTATTGTCCAGGGAGGCTATCATGCGGGCTGTCTGGGAAACCGATTACGCGGGAGAGACACGTACAGTAGACATGCATATAAAGACTCTCCGTCGAAAACTGGGCGTCTACGGCAGCCAGATCGGAACTGTCAGAAATGTGGGGTATCTGATTTCATGAAGCAAAAAATCAATCTGAGTCTGACTCTTATAGCTCTGGTGGCTGTACTATCCGCCGCGTTCGGCATCACACTGGTCTACTACAGCCTGTTTCAGACGCAGGTCAAAAAAGATCTTGCCCTGTACACCCGCCTCCTCGCTGACACTGGCGTCTTTCAGACTGCTTATGCGGGCACGGAAGATGTCAATGCCTATGTGGAAAGCGCTGCCCTTGTCGAGCTGAAACGCGATAACCCGAGAATCACATGGATCTCAGGCGACGGCACAGTGCTCTATGACAACGGAGCCAATGTTTCCGGCCTCGCGAATCATCTGGACCGCCCGGAGATCCGGGAAGCCATGGAAACCGGCTCCGGCGAAATTGTACGACGCTCGGACACATTCAATCTGAATACATTCTACTACGCGCTGCTGCTTGAAGACGGGACCATTCTCCGCACGTCATCCGAAGTCAGCTCCATTACCGGAGTCTTTGTCAGCTCACTCCCGGTGATATTCGGCATATGCGCAGTCTTTCTGGTGATTTGCATCATTCTGGGGCACTTTCTCTCTTTTCAGCTTATAAAGCCTCTGAACGTTATGGCTGAACATCTGGATTCACCCATTAAGACTCCGGTCTACAGGGAGCTTCAGCCTTTCGCCGACAAGATCCGCGCCCAGCACGAAAACATTCTGGAGGCGGCTTCCGTGCGCCAGGATTTCACCGCCAATATTTCTCATGAGCTCAAAACTCCCCTGACAGCCATCTCCGGCTATGCGGAGCTTATTGAGACCGGCATGGTGAGCGGCGAACAGATACCTCACATAGCAGAGCAGATCCGCCATAATTCCAATCGCCTTCTCTCCCTAATAAACGACATCATACGCCTGTCCGAGCTGGACCATAAGGAACTGCCGAGAAAATTTACATCCGTTGATTTAAAGGATGTGGCAGAAGACTGCAGTGCCAACCTGAGCGTGAGCGCAGAAAAGCACCACCTGTCACTCTCCTGCCGATGTCAGTCCGCAGTCCTGTCGGCCGACCGAGATCTTATAAAGGAGCTTATTGAGAACCTGATCCAGAACGCTATCCAGTACAACCGTGAAAACGGGTCCATCCTTGTCCGTACCGGAACGGAGAACGGCTGTCCGTTCCTCTCTGTTTTGGACAGCGGTATCGGCATACCCAAAAATGAGCAGGAACGAATCTTCGAGCGCTTTTATCGGATCGACAAAAGCCGGTCCCGCGAAACAGGCGGAACCGGCCTTGGACTTGCCATTGTAAAACATATTGCGGAAATACACGATGCAAAAATCAACGTGGAAAGTGAGCCGGGGAAGGGAACATGCGTTACGGTGCAGTTCATCCGATAACATGGGGCTGCCGCATTAGATAGCGTCACCAATATATATGGCAGACATTTGCAAATAACGTCTGCCATATATAATGGCGGCGTGCCTTAATGCGTCAGCCCCTTCCGGATTCGAGTCCGCGTCAATTTACATAATCGCGTCCTTCATAGACTTTACATACCTGCCTACATGCGCGGGCGCGTCTTTTCCGTGTTTTTGAAGCAGTTTGATGATAGCTGAGCCGACGATCGCCCCGTCGGAGATATCCGCCATTTTCTTAGCCTGCTCGGGGGTGGAAATACCAAACCCGATCGCGCACGGGATATCAGTGTGCTCTCTCACTACGCTGACAATGGACCCGAGATCCGTCGTTATTTCGCTTCGGGTACCCGTGACCCCGAGACTGGAAACAATATAGAGAAAACCTTCCGCCTCCCCGGCAATCATAGCGATACGGTTTTCGGAGGTGGGTGCGATGAGCGATATCAGATCGACCCCGTACTGCCTGCAATACGGCAAAAATTCTTCTTTTTCCTCAAACGGAAGATCCGGCAAAATGAGTCCGTCAATACCGACGTCCTGACATGTTGAAATGAACTTTTCCGCTCCGTAGGAAAACACTACGTTGGCATACGTCATAAATACCATCGGCACCGCAACATCGTATCGCAGCTCCCTGACAAAATCAAATATCTTATCTGTCGTAACGCCGCCGTTAAGTGCTCTGATATTTGCCCCCTGAATGACAGGACCCTCCGCGGTCGGATCTGAGAACGGGATTCCGAGCTCAATGAGATCCGCTCCGTTTTGGACAGCAGCGCGGACGACCGCCGCAGTTGTCTCAAGATCGGGGTCGCCGCAGGTGATAAAGGGGATGAAAGCTTTACCGTTTTCAAATGCAGATTTAATCTTACTCATGGATATCCTCCCCTCTGTAGCGGGCAATGGCTGCGCAGTCCTTGTCGCCTCTGCCAGAAATCGTGATTACGATGATCTTATCTTTC
Organism: Lachnospiraceae bacterium; assembly: GCA_017514845.1. Lineage (GTDB taxonomy): Bacteria > Bacillota > Clostridia > Lachnospirales > Lachnospiraceae > Chordicoccus. Next base: position 2,266 of record JAFWIM010000200.1, on the reverse strand, counting down.
TCCATTGTCGGCGCAAGCTTCATCGCCTGCGCGACCGCGTGGGCTGATTCGATTGCCGGGATGATGCCTTCCGTCTTTGCCAGATATTCAAATGCATTTACCGCTTCGTCATCCGTGACGGGAATATACTCCGCTCTTCCGATATCGTGCAGATACGCATGCTCGGGTCCGACACCGGGATAATCGAGCCCTGCGGAAATTGAATAAACAGGCGCAATCTGGCCATACTTATCCTGGCAGAAATAGGATTTCATACCGTGAAAGATGCCCAGCCTCCCGGTCGCGATGGTCGCAGCCGTCTCAAATGTGTCAGTACCTCTCCCGGCTGCTTCGCAGCCGATCAGCCTTACATCTTTATCCTCAATAAAATGATAGAAGCTGCCGATCGCGTTGGACCCGCCGCCCACACAGGCAATGACCGCGTCGGGCAGTTTTCCCTCCTTTTGAAGGATCTGCTCTTTGATCTCCTCGGAGATGACCGCCTGAAAATCGCGGACAATCGTCGGGAACGGATGCGGTCCCATGACCGACCCGAGGCAGTAGTGAGTGTCACTGATGCGGGAAGTCCACTCGCGCATCGCTTCAGATACGGCATCCTTCAGCGTCGCCGTGCCCGTCTTTACAGGGATCACCTCCGCGCCGAGCAGCCTCATGCGATAAACGTTGAGCGCCTGACGGATGGTGTCTTCCTCTCCCATGAAGACAACGCATTCCATGCCCATCAGCGCAGCTGCGGTTGCCGTCGCCACGCCGTGCTGGCCTGCTCCTGTCTCCGCGATCAGGCGGGTCTTGCCCATCTTCTTCGCAAGCAGGGCCTGACCGAGGACATTGTTGATCTTGTGCGCTCCTGTATGATTCAAGTCTTCACGCTTTAGATAAATTTTCGCGCCGCCAAGGTCCTTCGTCATCTTTTCGGCATAATAAAGGCGTGACGGCCTTCCCGCGTATTCGTTAAATAATTCGGTGAGCTCTCTGCGAAATTCAGGATCACATTTGTAATAATTGTAGGCTTCTTCCAGTTCAATCACCGCATTCATCAGCGTCTCGGGAATATACTGGCCGCCGTGGATCCCAAAACGTCCATTTGGATTCGTCATATCTTTTCACCTCTTACGGCGGCGGCAAATGCCGCCATTTTTGCTTTATCTTTCACTCCATCCGTTTCAATACCGGAACTCACGTCGACCGCATAGGGACTTAGCTGTTCAACTGCGTTTTCCACATTGTCCGGTGATAATCCACCGGCAAGGAAATACGGTCTTTTCATGTTTTTTATAAGCTTCCAGTCAAACATCTCGCCTGTCCCTGCGCCGGAGTCGAGCAGCACATGATCCGCCGTGCATTTTTCTGCCTCCGCTATGTCCTCTGCCGTTTTAATGCGGTAAGCTCTGATGACCGGCTTGCCGGTGAGCTGTCTCAAATGCCTGATGTATTCCTCATCTTCACTGCCGTGAAGCTGCGCAATATCGATGATGCCTCTGTTCAAAAGCTCTGCAACATGATACAGATCGTCATTTACGAACACACCTACCGCCTTGATTCCGGCCGCAAGCTGACGCTTAAGTTCCGCCGCCCTTTCAGGCGTAACATAACGTTTACTTTTCGGAGCGAACACGAAGCCGATGTATTCCGGTCTTAATTCATTTGCCGCCTCTAAATCACAGTCCCCGGTCAAACCGCAAAATTTTATTTTCGTCATATCGCACCTCGAAGTTCTGCGAGTCTGGCTTTCTTATCCTCCACCCGCATCAGAGCTTCGCCGATCAGGACGGCATCCGCGCCGATCTCCCGGAGACGCGCGACATCCGAAACATCTTTTACGCCGCTCTCCGCGACAAATATTACCTCGCGGGGGATAAGGTCTCTCAGCCTTCGGCAGTTGTCCATATTCACGGAAAAATCCTTAAGGTTTCGGTTATTCACGCCGATCATTCTCGCTCCCGCCCTCAGTGCCGTGACAACTTCTGTTTCATCGTGAGCTTCCACCAGAGCGGACAGCCCCAGCTCATCGCAGATGCTGATGTACTTCCCGATTTCGTCCTCGCTCAGTATGGAGCAAATGAGAAGCACCGCCGACGCGCCGAGCAGCTTCGCCTCATAGATCATGTACTCATCCACTACGAAATCCTTGCGAAGGCATGGGATAGACACCGCGGCAGCGATTTCTCTCAGATATTCGTCCCTTCCGAGGAACCATTTCGGCTCAGTCAGCACCGAAATGCAGTCAGCTCCTGCCGCTTCGTACTCCTTTGCGATCTGCAGATAC
>JAFWIM010000199.1 GCA_017514845.1 Lachnospiraceae bacterium | reverse complement strand
TTTCAGGATCCGGCGCAAACATCATCTTCATCGAAAAACGCATATCCTTCCCTGCGAGCTAGCAACGCGCTTCGCATGTTGCGATCTCTCAGTCGGATATACAATGTTTTTCTCACGAAGATGGATGCTTTGCTGCCGGTAGCACAACTTAAAAACAGCCCGTCTGAACTGTCACGAACACTTACTTTACAGGAAATGCGCCCTAAGCTCCTCGGCCGTCCTCGGTGAGAGGTAAGCCGGCGCGATATCGAACACAGTCTTCGCTCCTGTCACTCCCTCGCTGTTGAGGCGTACAATCGCTCTTGCAAATGCCGCAAGCACCGAGCCCGTGAACTCCGGATTGGAATCCAGGGTCAGGCTGTATTCGATGACGTGCTTCATCCCGTCTTTTCCGGTCTCGCCCGAGCAGATCACACTGCCGCCGTGGGGAAGCCCGCTGTGATTCTTCTTCATCTCCTCGGCGGAAATGAAATACACCGTCGTGTTATAGTCGGCAAAATAGTTCGGCATTGTCACGATCTCTTTCTCGATCCTTGCAAGATCCGCGCCCTCCTCGGCAACGACGAAGCACTCACGCGTATGCTTTTCGCGCGTCGTCAGTGTCGGATTGGCTCCGGAACGGACTTTCATAAGAGCTTCGGGCACCGGGATCGTATACTGACGCGCGTCGACAACGCCCTCGATCCTTCTGATCGCGTCAGAATGACCCTGGCTGACGCCCTTGCCCCAGAACGTGTATGTCTGGCTTCCGGGCAGCACTGCGTCGGCATAGATTCTGCTCAGGGAGAACATGCCCGGATCCCAGCCGCATGAAATGATGGCCGTCTTGCCGGCTGCCCTGGCTTTTTCATCAACATTTGCAAAATGCACCGGAATATTGGCATGTGTGTCGAAAGAATCGACGACATTATACCATGCGGCATATTTTGGAGTCATCTCCGGAAGATCCGTCGCGCTGCCGCCGCAGATCACAAGTACATCGATGTCCTCAGCGCCGTCTAGAAGACAGTCCGAGCTCTTTACCGGGACCCCCGCCGTGCGGATCGCAAGCGAAGCCGGGTCTCTGCGCGTGTAAACTGCGCACAGCTCCATGTCCTCATTTTTATTGACCGCAGCCTCAACGCCGCGTCCGAGATTTCCATAGCCAAGAATACCAACTTTCATAACAGATGCCTCCTTACATAATCATTTAGTGTTATATCCATTCCTCTGCAAGTTCGTAAATCAGTTTTTCGGACTTCTCCCAGCCAAGACAGGGATCCGTGATGGACTTTCCGTAGCAGTGTTCATGCTCATCCTGCCGTCCGTCCTCAAGATAGCTCTCAATCATGAAGCCTTTGACCAGCTTTCTGATATCGGGAGAAACTTTCCGGCTGTAGCAGACATCCTTCGCGATTCGCCTCTGCTCAAGGTATCTCTTCCCTGAATTGGAGTGGTTCGTGTCTACGATGACTGCCGGGTTGACCAGATTTGACTCCGCATACATATCCGATACGAGCATGAGATCTTCGTAATGATAATTCGGATGATTGTGACCGAACTTATCGACATACCCGCGCATGATCGCGTGGGCGAGCGGGTTGCCCGGACTCGTGACTTCCCAGCCCCTGTAGAGGAACGTGTGTCTGTTCTGGGCTGCCTTGATCGAATTCATCATGACCGTGAGATCTCCGGAGGTCGGATTTTTCATTCCCGCGGGAACGCCGATGCCGGCTGCGACAAGCCGGTGCTGCTGATCCTCCGATGATCTCGCTCCGACCGCCACATAGGACAGCAGATCGGAGAGATATCTGTGGTTCTCAGGATACAGCATCTCATCCGCGCAGGTAAAGCCGGTCTCCGAGGCCGCCCGCCTGTGCAGTCTTCTAATCGCCAGGATTCCCTCCAGCATGTCGGGGGCTTTTTCCGGGTCCGGCTGATGCAGCATGCCCTTGTAGCCGGTACCGACCGTGCGCGGCTTGTTCGTATATATTCTGGGGATTATGACGATCTTGTCGGCCACTTTTTCCTGAACTTCGCGCAGCCTGGAAATGTACTCGATGACCGGATCCTCATGGTCCGCGGAGCAGGGACCGATGATCAGGAGACATCTGTCGTCTCTTCCCTCGAAAACGTTCCTGATGATCTCGTCTCTCTCTGCCTTGAGCTTCTCTATATCCTCCCCGATCGGATACTGCTGCTTCACCTCAAGCGGCGTCGGCAGCTTTCTGTAGAATATCATATCCATCTTTTCCATATGGCTCTATGTTTCCTCCTGTCCGGCGGCGTTTTAAGGCGAGCCGGATGTCTTCTATTATATTCCCACTCTGATAATGGGAATATAATAGCACCTCGTCCCGAAATTCACAAGTGCTTTGTTGCTTTAAATCGCTAAATTTTTTCACCTCAGCAGATATACCTCCGCGTACCTGTTGAATCTCTCCGAATACTCGTCCTCAACATTATCGACGAATATATCCAGCCAGTCGGAATTATACATGGCGCTTCCGCCGTAGTCCTCAAGTATATAGACGTATCCGTCCACCATGAGCCTGTCGCCGAACACAAGACCCAGCCTCTCGCAGGTCTGCTGGGACACAGCGACCGTACGTCCTGCGACGAGCGGGGCGCCGCTGGCCGTCTGGCCCACATATGGTCCCTGATCCTCGGGCGTATCCATATAGGCCGTAAGTCTCCAGAGTCCCAGATCCGTGACTGTCGAATACTCCCCGACATCCGTCTGGACCTGTTGTCCGGGAACCGGTGACACAGGTTCTTCCCCAACATGAACTCTCCGCACGGCTGTCTGGCTGACTCCGTCGGTTCCCGTCAGGTGATATGAGATAAGGTACTCTCCTTCTTTCGTCGTATCCAGAGCGCTCATATCCGGCTCGATCTTTGCAATCTCATCATCGCATACCACATTCTCCATCGGATCGAATTCCCCGCCGACCGGAACGTACACAGCCCCCTCCATGCCGTAGAGGAACTGTTCAAGATCATGCCGCACCGTCGCGTGGATGGTCACATTTTCATCTCTCCCATCCGCGCCGACGATCGTATATGTCAGATCATATGTGCCCGGGATTCCGAAATCGCACGCACTCACATCCGCTGTCACATCAAGCACATTGTCATCCCACAAAATGCCTGCCATGACGTCCGGACGCATGCCCTCGATGACCGCGAAGTCCCGGATACCGGTCACATGGTCAGCCAGTCTCTCCGGCTCCGGGGTAGGCTTTGGCGTGGACTCAGGTTCCGATCGGGCCGGGATACTCTCGGAATCCAAAGGAGCGGACTCCGGGAGATCACTGTCAGGCGCTGAACTCTCAGCAATGCCGGGTGCCGGGCTCTCCGTCCGACTTTCCGTCCGGTCGTCCCTGCTCCTTGCTCCGAGCATCATACCGATCCATACGGCAAACGCCATAAAAAGGATCGCAGCCCCCGCGATCATACCGATCGTAATATATTTCTTCTTCATATAAGCATTTACTCCTCGGGAAAATCGAAAGAGGCTGCCGCGGCAGCCTCTCGCTCACGGGGCATGAAGCTCCGTCATATTACAGTTCGCAGTTCTTCACTGTTCTCGGATACGGCAGTACGTCTCTTATGTTGGACATACCTGTGAGATACATGACGCATCTCTCAAAGCCGAGACCGAAACCGGAATGGCGGGTCGTTCCGTACTTGCGGATATCAAGGTAGAAGCTGTACTGGTCGATATCCATTCCGAGTTCGTTCATGCGGGCAAGCAGCTTATCGTAGTCTTCCTCACGCTGTGATCCGCCGATGATCTCACCGATTCCCGGGACCAGGCAGTCCATGGCAGCGACAGTCTTTCCGTCCGGATTCAGCTTCATGTAGAAGGCCTTGATGTCCTTCGGATAATCCGTGACAAAGACCGGTCCCTTGAAGACCTCTTCAGTCAGATAGCGCTCATGCTCCGTCTGGAGATCAACGCCCCATTTGACCGGATAGTCGAATTTTTTGCCGGACTTCTGAAGAATCTCGATCGCTTCTGTATAGGTAACGTGACCGAATTTCGCATTTGCAACACCGCGCAGGCGCTCAAGAAGGCCCTTATCAATGAACTGATTGAAGAAAGCCATCTCTTCCGGTGCGTTCTCAAGCACATAATTGATGATGTACTTGATCATGTCCTCAGCGACTTCCATGTCATCCTCGAGATCCGCAAATGCCATCTCCGGCTCGATCATCCAGAATTCCGCGGCATGTCGGGCTGTGTTGGAGTTCTCGGCGCGGAACGTCGGTCCGAATGTATAAACATTGCGGAACGTCTGGGCGAACGGCTCGACGTTCAGCTGTCCTGAGACTGTCATGTTCGTCATCTTGCCAAAGAAATCCTTCGAGTAATCAATCTTTCCATCCTCAGTCAGCGGCAGCTTGTCGAGGGGCAGCGTCGTTACCTGGAACATCTCGCCGGCTCCCTCTGCGTCAGAGGATGTGATGATTGGGGTGTGGACATACACAAAGTCTCTCTCCTGGAAGAACTTGTGGATCGCGTAGGCGATCAGGGAGCGAACGCGGAACACGGCCGTGAAGGTGTTCGCGCGTGTGCGAAGATGCGGCATAGTGCGCAGGAACTCAAGAGTATGGCGCTTCTTCTGAATCGGATAGTCCGGTGTGGACGGACCTTCCACGAATACGCTGTCCGCCTGGATCTCGAACGGCTGCTTCGCGTTCGGGGTCGCGACGAGTGTTCCGCCTACGATGACGGCTGAGCCGACGTTCAGCTTGCCAATCTCCTGGAAATTGGGGAGCTTATCACCGAAAACGACCTGCAGAGTGTTGAAGTAGGAGCCGTCATTCAGGACCATGAATCCGAAATTCTTAGAACCGCGAATGCTGCGGACCCAGCCTCCGACCTTGATCTGCTGATCAATATACTTATCTGTCTCTTTAAATAATTCTCTTACTGTAACCAGTTTTTCCATAACATTACTCCATCCAGAAATTTTATGCTTTACTGATTTTATCCCAAGAGTCATGGAAATGCAACTATACAAATAGTCTAATCTCCGGCAGATCGAAGCCGCGGATCTCAGCCGCGGATCTCAGCCACGGATCTCAGCCACGGATCTCAGCCACGCAGCAATTCAAACAGGCTGCAGCTTTTGTTCCCGGGTCCGGTCGCAAACATCATCTTCATCGAAAAACGCAGATCCTTTCTGTGAGCTTAAAAACGCTAAAGCCTTTTTGATCTCACAGGGAAGGATCTGCAATGTTTTTCTCACGAAGATGGATGATTCGCGGCCGGTAAGCGAACTTTAAGAGCAGCCTGTCTGAACTGCTGCACTGCTGCATGCGCCTCATCTCACGAGCAAGGCTAACTTCCGGCACAAAAAAAAGGCCTGCCGGCCACCAGTTCTCAAACAAATTTTCAGGGCTATCTGATCGTCCGTGATTCGTTCAGATAGCCCCTTTAATGAATATTTAGAAGTTTCACTTTATAACCTCCTTTACCTTATTAAGTTAAGATCAGTCCTAAGACTTTATCCATCCATTGGATTATCCTCCAGATATTGGGTCTGCCTCAAGTAACGGTTTAAGTAATGTTATCAATTCATTTCACTTTAGGATTCGTGATTTCTTCCGGTTTCTTTAAATTAGTATCCCGTATTCCTGATTACCCTTTGAGGAATTCCTGATTCCTGTTTTTAATTCCTCCTCTTAGGAGTAATTATTGAGCTTTTCAAGATTCTGATCGCCGGGACTTATTCTAAAGTCTCCTTCATCTTTATGTTACTTGATGGATATAATCCAACGAATTAGGCATCCAAGGGACTGTCCTCCTTTTCTTTTGTTCTGATTTTGTAATGTCTTTTTTCTTTTGATGATGTTATTTTACTTTACACTCGCCTTATTGTCAATAGTTTTTCTATTATTTTTTTATTAGAATCTAATTTTCAGAATATTTTTTCAACATATACAATCAGTAGCTCCCCCGAAGCTATTTCGGGGGAGTCGTCTGACTTGAATATAAATTGCCATTCACGCTCCAAAGTTCCGGAGCTGCGCTCAAAAATTATTTCTCGAACGGGAACGTATAGGGAAGATTGTACATATCGCGCACAGCGATGAAATCCTTCTGCACACCCTCTCCCATCGGAACGCCCTTGTCCTTACGGATCTTCCAGACATCCCACTCTTTCTCGCCGGCCGTGTAGATCCGCTCCTCTCCCGGGGCTTTCTTAGATGCGCGCAGCGCGCGGCAGATGTCTCCGCACTTCTTTCGGAACACATCTCCTCCCATGAAGAAGTCCGGATTGATGACAATAAAGAAATGTCCGAGGTGGATCGGCTGCTTGCCGCCGTCCGGCGCCTTGTTCGTGATGTCCTTCATGAAACAGGAATCCGAGAGAGCCGATGACAGGATCTCGACCACAGCCGCGTATCCGTAGCCCTTGTAACCGGCCATCTCCTCGCCGACGCCGCCGAGAGGTGCCAGGGCAGCTGTTCCTTTGACCAGCTCGTCAAGGATCCTGACGCTGTCCGTCATCGTTTCACCCTGCTGATTGATGACCATGCCGGCAGGTGTCGGCTTTCCCTCACGTGCGTAAAACTCGATTTTGCCGCGCTGGACAGTGGAAGTCGCGCAGTCCAGAACGAACGGGAAGTCTTCATCCGTCGGGAATGCAAATGTCAGCGGATTGGTTCCCATCATATTCTCGACACCGAATGTCGGCGCAATGGAAGGACGGGCGTTGGTACCGGTAATGCCGAGCAGCCCCTGCTTGGAGGCCATCATCGGCCAGTATCCTGCGATTCCGTAATGAGAAGAATTTCTCATTGCGCCCATCGAGATGCCGTAGATCTTTGCCTTCTCGATCAGTGAAGTCATCATCTTGTAGCTTGCCACCATACCCATACCGTCATGGGCGTCTCCTACGATCGTCGTCGGCGTCTCCTTCACGATCTCATAGTTCGTGACCGGGTTTAAAATGCCGGCATTGATGCGGTCAAGATAGATCGGCTTAAAACGGTTTACTCCGTGGCTCTCAATGCCCCTTCTGTCGCTCTCCATCAGGACATCCGCACAGATTTCCGCATCCTCCTTCGGAAGCCCCGCTGCCTGAAAAGCGTCCACCATAAAATTACCTACCAGTTCCCAGCTGATATACGGTCTTGTCTCTTTATCCGTCATAATACTTCCTCCTTATCTCATAATCAACTTTCAGATATCGCGAACCAGCTACGCCCCGCAAGAACTTATTGCCACCCTCGCGCCTCCTTGGTTCACGATACCATAACAATTTTCGCCATCGCAAAAACCACTAGAGTTCATACCTTTATATTACCTTAAATTCCTGTACTTATAAACCCCTTATCGCATGGACTTCCGACCGGTCTGATCGTTAATCTAAGCGGGAGAAGATCCTTCTTTAAAGAGACGGGAAAATTGTCTCCACATATTTAAATTGACTAATTATCGTAAAAGGACTATTATCTATATTGTCGGGGGAGCCAGCCGGCTGAGATCGCTTCGCGAAACCCCTATTACTTGATCCGGATAATACCGGCGTAAGGAGGCATTCATATGTTTTTTGTCACAGAAGACGGTGGACTCACCACCGCCGGCTACGTATTGACCGCAGTCGTAATTTTTGCACTTCTCATTGTTATTTCCGCATTTGCCAACAAGAACAGGAAGGTCAGCGCCAAGCAGCTGGCATTTGCAGCAGTCGCGCTCGCGCTTGCGACAGTATGCAGCATGATCAAGGTGTTCGAGCTCCCGATGGGCGGCTCCATCACCCTGCTTTCCATGTTGTTCGTCGTCCTGATCGGGTACTGGTACGGTCCGACCGTCGGCCTCATGGCAGGCGTCGCTTACGGACTGCTTCAGCTCATCCTCGGGCCTTACATCGTCAGCCTGCCGCAGCTTCTTGTTGACTACGTGTTCGCGTTCGGAGCCCTCGGCCTGTCCGGCTTCTTCTCAGAAAAGAAGAACGGGCTGCTCATCGGCTACATCGTATCCATATTCGGCCGCTTCATATTCGCGGTGCTCTCGGGCGTGATCTTCTTCGGAATGTACGCACCGGAAGGAATGTCACCGTTTGCCTACTCCGTGATGTACAACGGAAGCTATATTTTTGCGGAAGGCCTTATCACGATTATCATTATCATGATCCCGGCTGTAAGGAACGCGCTTGCCACCGTGAAGAACCAGGCAAAAGCCTGAACATAAACTTTTGAACATAAAAACAGGACCGCCGGCGGGTCCTGTTTTTTTTATGTCAGTCTCTTGTTGTCTTCTGGGGTTCCACGTAACTAATGAACACATTGCCGCCGGCAGTGAATGTCGCCCGGCTGTCGTTGATGCCCATGTAGTAGTGGGAGCCGTCCTCAAAATTGTACAGAAGTGTATTATAGTGATCATATCCGACGATGACTGTCGTCCCCCCGTCTGCCAGACGGGCTACGACCGCTCTGCCGTTCGAGACTTCATAGAGCACCTGGTCCAGTTCGCATCCGGAAAGATTCAGTATAGTCGCGGAATCGCCCGCAAGCTCCTGCAGGTGAGCGGCATCCAGAGTGCCCGCAAAGATTGCTTCAGGAACATCCTCGTTGTAGAGTTCGTTCTCCGTCTCGGAGTTTCCTCTCTCGTAAATATACTGGCCCTCAGCGGTCATGGCCGTTCCGACCACCGCGTCCGCGAGGCGGATCGCAAGGCCCGGGTCAGTGACAATGTCCTGCAGCTTTCCGTAACCGTATACATAGTACAGCGGGAATTCGTCGATCTCTCTGATTCCCAGATCAAATGCCGGGACCGACGTCTGATTCTTCATCTTGAACGATGCCAGCAGTGGGCTCAGATTCTGTCCGGACTTCGGCATCTGCAGGGTCACGACCGTGCCCTGACGGCTCGAGAGCGTAAGAGATACGTTGATCGCTTTGGCGGACGTCTGCCGATTGTTCATGATGTTATCCGTCGAAGCGGGAACGTAATCATCCCCGCTCTTCGTGTATCTGGTGAGCTCGACCAGCCCCTCCTTGATGGAGACATCCGTGACCCATATATTGTCCGGATTATATTCTTTGACGACCTTACCGTCGAAATTTTCGATTTTCAGCTCTTTCATCGCAAACAGCACATCACCGGCAGGTCGGCTGCGGATGTCCTCTTCATTTGCAATGCCATATATAAAATCATCATTAATAAAGCCGAGCGGTCTCACATATGTGCCCTTCCGGGCTGTAATACTGCGGGTATCGCCACTCTCAAGATTCACGAGCGTTATATTACGGGAGGCATTCTTGTCCATCTCCTCCGCCCACGCGATCTGGTCATTGTCACCGGCCATGACAATGCAGTCCGGATTGATATCCCCTACGACGACATCGGTCGTGCCGGTCTCTGGGTCGATCTTATAGACTGTCCTGTCGAGGTAAATGTAGGCATGACCTTTCTGTGTGACGTAGCAGAGCTTCTCAAGATCATTCTCAAGGTATGCAAATGATTTCGGATAACTTATAAAGGCTCTCTCCGTCAGCGTCGCGCCGTCACCGGTAAAATGATACAGGGATATTCCCATTGTTCCCTCGTGGGCACCGCGGTTCATGTAACCGTAAACGACGAAATCG
>JAFWIM010000198.1 GCA_017514845.1 Lachnospiraceae bacterium | reverse complement strand
AGCGGCCGGTACTTGAAAAGTTCAAGCGTTAGCCTGAACTTTTCTTATGTACCGCTGCCAGCGAGGCCGAGCGGGAGCGTCCCTGAGAGTACATTTTTATGAGGCGGCTTTAATACTACATGGATGTGGGAAGTTTTTATTTTCTTTTGCTTCCGAATCACTTCAGCGTATATCTATCTCCGCGGAAAACAATCGAAAGTACTACAAAGACTGCGAGGAGATACGGGTAAAAGAGATACGGAATGATATTTACGCTCGAGAGTCCGCAGAGACCGGCGGCAATAAGCAGCTGGGCGCCGTAGGGGATGATGCCCTGAGCTATGCAGGAGCAGGTATCGAGCAGTGAAGCGGTCTGCTTCGGATCGATACGATACTCTGTGGAAATATGCTTTGCAATCGGAGCGGCCATAACGATGGCGACGGTGTTGTTGGCGGTCGCGATATCCATGAGGATTGTGAGCAGGCCAATGCCGAACATGCCTCCCCGTGCCCCGTGGAAATGTTTCTGGATGAATTCCAGGATCGCGGTGAAGCCGCCATTGGCCTTGATCAGGGCGCCGATAGACGCTACAAGGATCGTGACGATCATTGTCTCATACATGCCGGCTGTCCCGCCGCCAAGAGCTGCGAACATAGTGACATAGGTCAGAGAGCCTGTCAGGAATCCGATAGCGAGGAAGAGGGCAATGCCTATTCCGAGGACTACAAATACATTGATGCCTATGATAGCGAGGCCAAGTACGACAAAGTAGGGAAGCGCCTGCGGCAGTACGTACGGATAATCACCTATCGCAGCTGCCTTGTGAGTTACTGCGTAGATGATCAGGATAATGAGTGTCAGCACTGCGGCGGGAAGCGCGATCATCAGATTAGTGCGGAACTTGTCTTTCATCTGTACGCCCTGTGTGTTCGTCGCGGCGATCGTCGTGTCGGATATGAAAGACAGGTTATCGCCGAACATTGAGCCGCCGACAACTGTCCCCACACAGAGTGGAAGGTGCAGTCCGCCGCTCTCCGCGACGGCTGCCGCGATCGGGACCAGGACAGATATCGTTCCTACGCTTGTTCCCATGGCCATGGAGATCAGGCAGGCGATGATAAAGAGGCCGGGGATGGCGAACTGAGCGGGGATGATGGAGAGAAGCAGATTGGCGGTGCTGGACGCACCTCCTGCCTCCTTCGCGATGCCGCTGAACGCTCCCGCGAGCAGGAAAATGAACAGCATGATCGTGATGTTGTCATCACCGATACCCTTTGCGCAGAGATGGATTTTTTCGTCGAAAGAGATCCTGCGGTTCTGCAGAAGAGCCACCGCGAGGGCGACCGTGAAGGCAACAACAACGGAGATAATATAAAATCCCATCTGACCTTCAAGAGGATGGATGTACTCGAAGAAGATGCCGTTTCCGAGGTACAGGATCAGGAATACTACAATTGGCAGAAGGGCTGCCGGGTTAGACTTTTGATGCATTATGTGAACCTCTCTTTATAAATAATGTGGATTGTTTTGTCCGCTGTGCGCGGTCATATGAGACTGCGGCACATGCAAAAGAGCATTCTCAAGCGGCGGTATAGTTCCGACGCGTAAGATTCTATACTTCCGGACGCCCGGCTCTTTACTTTATCGTGCGTATGAGCCGGTGCTTTCCGTTTTTGGCCTCAAAGACACGGATCTCGCAATTATGGGGCTTCGGACGCCACAAAAGTCCGTTCTTTTTATCCGTCAGATATCCCGACAAAGCCCGCATGATGCCGCCGTGGCAGGAGATCAGTACATTTTCATAGCCTTTCTGCTCAAGTTCTCTCAGGAACTCAGAGCTGCGTGCCTTCATGCTAGCGGTCGTCTCGACTGTTTTCGGTGCCGGGAATACTTCCGGCAGGACCCAGTAGAGCGTCATGGCCGGACCGAGAAGAAAGTATTTCTTCTGCTCGTATTTGCCAAAATCGACCTCTATGAGCCTGGAATCAATAATGACATCGCCGGGATCGACACCGCCCACAATAGCGCCGGTCTTAACGGCGCGGTCGAGCGGACTTGCGTAGACTGCGTCGAAGGTGATATTTCCTATTTTAGTACGAGCATCAGTTGCCTGCCTGATTCCTGTCTCATTCAGAGGCTCGTCAGTCAGACCCTGCATCAGTTTAGCACGGTTCAGTCTTGTCTGACCGTGCCTGGTGACCCATATACGCATGTGATTACCTCCTGCGCGCCGCAAGGATGCGCCGGGATCCGGTCCGTCAGCGGAAGCTGAATGAATCCCTCATCCGGTATCGCGGGCGAGACTTGAAGTTGAGAACACTAGGTATCGTTAGAATTCTGTTATAACACGCAGGCTTTTACTATGTCAATGCGGGCGCAGAGGATCTGCTCCGCGCCCGCATATGAAAGCCGTGAAAGAAAGGTGAAATACTTTTGTGCAATCGGTACAGCAATATCGAATTATTAGTGGTTAATATTCTCTAACCAACTGGACAGATTATATGAAAATAATCGGTGGTATTTGTGTAGAATCACTGATTTGCATCTACTAACAACCTTAATCGCGCCATCTGAAAATTTTGTTAAAATTCTACAAAATGGTACAAGTGCAACATATAAATCGTTGTTTAAATACTGATTTTTCGGTATACTTAGTGTAGGTACGTGTGCAACATTCCGTTAAGGAAAATCGTTGGTGTTCAGAAAGGGGCTTTTATATGGAAAAGCTAAATGGAGAAGCGCTGCGTAAGATCGATGAGATCGTTGCGCGGCACAAAGATCAGGCCGGACCCTGCATTGAAATGCTTCACGAAGTACAGAATGAGCTTGGCTATATCCCGTTTGAGGCTATGGAGAAGATCGCTGAAGCAACCGGAAGCAGCCCTGCAGAAGTTTACGGCGTTGTCATGTTCTATGCGCAGTTCACAACAGAACCGAAGGGCAAGCATGTCATCAATGTATGTCTCGGAACAGCATGCTATGTCAAGGGTGCTCAGCAGCTGATCGACAGAGTAGAAAAACTGACAGGCGCGGCAGTCAACAAGACGTCGCCGGACGGCCTTTTCTCACTCGACGCGACAAGATGTCTCGGCGCCTGCGGACTGGCGCCCGTCTGTATTATCGACGGGAAGTATTACGGCAATGCCCTGGTCAACAATGATTTCACGAACGAGATCAGAAGAATCGT
>JAFWIM010000197.1 GCA_017514845.1 Lachnospiraceae bacterium | reverse complement strand
CAGGGCTTTGGCTACGCGGGCTTAAAGCAGGTGAGAGATACGCTGGAGGCAGAAGGTTACGAGACGATTCTGGTAGATGACGGTGATTCGATCCAGGGAGAGGCGCTCGGGACACTGACGAAAGGGGAAGCCATCATAGATCTCATGAATGACGTCGGATATGACGTGGCCATTCCCGGAAACCATGAGTTCGATTACGGCATGGAACGCTTCCTCGAGCTCACGGAAAAAGCGGAATTCCCTTATATCAGCTGCAACTTCACCCATAAGGGCGAGCTGGTATTCGAACCATATGTCATAAAAGAGGCGGCAGGGAAGAAAATCGCTTTCGTAGGTGTGACGACACCGCTGACGATCACCAGCTCGACACCGGCTTATTTCATGGATGAGAACGGGGAATTTATCTACGGCTTCATGCAGGATGAGACCGGCGAGAGTGTCTATACGGCTGTACAGGAAGCCGTGGACGCGGCGCGCGCGGATGGAGCGGATTTTGTCTATGGGATGGGACATCTTGGAAATGTTGACGAGTTCAGCCCATGGACCTATGCGGATGTGCTTTCACACACGAACGGGATCGATGTATTTCTGGACGGGCACAGCCACGATGTGGACCAGGTAGTTATGAAGAATAAAGACGGGGAGGACGTGACCAGATCAGCCGTCGGGACTAAGATGGCCTGCATCGGCTACAGCCATATTTCCGCGGAAGGAGAGATCGTCGAGACTGGAATCTGGAGCTGGCCGAACAAGGTTTCCGCACCTCAGCTGCTGAACATCCGAAATGAGATGTCGGATAAGGTAGAGCAGGCAAAGCAGGAAGCCGCTGAAGTGATGAACGAGGTGGTAGCGACCACGTCGGTCAGGCTGACGGTCGAGGATCCGGAAGCGAAAGATGAGAGCGGCAAGCCCATCCGCATGGTAAGACGCGCGGAGACGAACCTTGGAGATCTGTGCGCGGATGCGTGCCGGGCAGAGACCGGGGCGGATATTGCATTTGCCAATGGCGGCGGAGTCCGGGCCAACATTGAAAAGGGCGATATCACCTATGAAGATATTATCGCTGTGAATCCATTCGGAAATATGCTCTGCGTCGTTGAAGTGACGGGACAGCAGGTGCTGGACGCTCTCGAATGGGGCAGCCGCGCGGTTCCGCAGGAGTTCGGAGGCTTCCTTCAGGTGTCAGGGCTGACTTATGAGATCAACACTCTCATCGACAGTCCCTGCAAGGAGGGCGAGAACGGCATGAACACCGGGATCGAAGGGGAGCGCCGGGTACAGAATGTCATGGTCGGGGAAGAGCCGCTGGATCCGGCAAAGACGTACACAGTCGCCGCCATGGACTACACGCTTCTGAATAACGGAGATGGCTACACCGTGTTCAACGGGGCAACGGTTCTTCAGGACAGAGTGAAGATCGACAATCAGGTGCTGATTGATTATATCGTTGATACGATGGGCGGGGTTGTCAGCGAAGAGTATGCGGATCCTTACGGACAGGGTAGGATCAAGATCCTCGAATAACGAGTCGGGGACGGTTCTTTTAGTGAAATAACAGTTCAGACAGGCTGTTTTAAGTGTTCGTTTTTCGATGAAGATGATGTTTACGACGCATTATGGAACTTCGTTACAGCCTGTCTGAATTGTCTAACGCTAAAAGAACCGTCCTTTTAGCGTGCTTGAATCAGATGTCCCGCAATGATAAGATATTTGATAAAAGAGCATGATTTTAAGGAGACACAAAATGGTATCAGAAAAAATGTATGACAAGCTTGCGAATCTTGTGGTGATAAAGGGTGTGAACGTCCAGAAGGGTCAGCCGGTCGTAATCAGAGCGAACGTCCGTGATGCGGCCTTTGTGAGGAAGATCGTGAAATGCGCTTACGAAGCGGGCGCCGGTGCTGTCAGCGTCGAGTGGAGCGACAATGCCATCACAAAGATGGCCTATGAGTACGAGAGCGTGGAAGAGCTGTCGGAAGTGCCACAGTGGAAGTACGACAAGGTCAAGCACCAGCACGACCGCGAAGCCTGCTATATCTCGGTCCTCTCCGATCCGCCGGGCGTCATGGCAGACGTCGACGGAGAAAAGATCAAAGCTGCGAACAGGGCTTACTACGCCAAAATGGCGGACCTTATGACGTACACGATGAACAATGAAGGCCAGTGGAGCGTGATCGGTGTGCCTTCGGCAGAGTGGGCAAATAAGGTATTTCCGGAGCTCGAGGAAAAGGAAGCGTACGAAAAGCTCGGCGACGCGATATTTGCAGTGACAAGGGTCACGGAAGATAATGACCCGATTGAGGAGTGGAATAAGCACGACGCGGAGATGCTTGAACATGCATCAAAAATGAACGAATTCGGCTTTGAAAAGCTGCACTTTACCGCCGGGAACGGAACGGATCTCTATGTCGAACTTGTTAGGGATCACATCTGGATCGCCGGGGGCAGCACAACGCCGGGCGGGATCTTTTTTGACCCGAACATGCCGACAGAAGAGTGCTTCTGCATGCCGCTCAGAACAGGGGTCAACGGCATCGTGTACGCTTCAAAGCCGCTGGATTATGAGGGCAAGGTCATTGACGGTTTCTGGCTGCGCTTTGAGAACGGGAAAGCCGTCGAATTCGGCGCCGAGAAAGAAGAAGAGGCATTAGCGCAGCTTCTGAGCTTCGATGAGGGGTCATCGTACCTCGGTGAAGTCGCGCTGGTTCCCTACGATTCTCCGATTTCGCAGTCCGGAATCCTGTTCTTCAATACGCTGTATGATGAGAATGCGGCCTGCCATCTGGCACTTGGAAGGGCTTACCCGGAGAACCTTGTGGGTGGCACGGAGATGAGCAAAGAGGAGCTGGCGGCCCACGGGTCAAACGATTCGATGCAGCATGTGGACTTCATGATCGGCACTGCCGACATGAATGTTGACGGTATTTTGAAAGACGGGACAGCGGTTCCGGTGTTCCGGGACGGGAACTTCGTATTTTGACGTGTTAAGCAGTTCAGACAGGCTGTAGCGAAGGTTCATAATCCGTCGTAAACATCATCTTCATCGAAAAACGCCGGTCCTACCCTGCGAGCCAAAAAATGTATACACATTTTTGGTCTCTCGGTCGGACCGACAATGTTTTTCTAACGAAGATGGATGTTTTACGACGAAAACGAACACATAAAACAGCCTGGCTGAACTGGTATTACAAGTGAAAAGAACCATCTCCGAAGGAATACGCGAAAAGAACTATTTCCGAAAGAGGGAAAGTATATGGTCGGAAAATACAAAGTCATCACCCTCTGCGGCAGCACCCGCTTCAGGGATGAATTCATGGAAACCCAGAAGCGCCTGACGCTGGAGGGAAATATTGTGATCAGCGTCGGTCTTTTCGGCCACTCCGGTGACAATGAAGTCTGGGAGAACATGGACGAGGGCACGCTGACTAAGACGAAAGAGATGCTGGACGATATGCATAAGAGAAAGATCGATATGGCAGATGAGATCTTCGTAATCAATGTCGGCGGCTATATCGGATCCAGCACGAGGTCCGAGATTAAATATGCAGAGGCGACCGGAAAGCCGGTCAGATATCTGGAAGAGGTTTCGCGTTCTTGATCGCGGTGCCGGGCTTCACTTTGTTCAAGGGTTTTCCTTCGGCCGAAAGTGAGGAACTGTACTGACCGCTATATGAGGTGCATGCAAATGCAGACAGACAATCTTTCTAAAATCGTAAACCTTCGGCATGAGCTCCATATGATTCCGGAACTCTCCATGGAGGAGACGGTCACCGCCGCGCTGATAAAAGATTTCCTTGGCGCGAACACAAATCTATTGATCGTTGACCGGGGCGAATGGTTTTATGCAGTCAAAAAAGGGAAGACTGGCAAAGCCAGGATCGCCTTCAGGGCGGACATGGATGCCCTCCCGATTGCTGAGGACGAGACGCTCAGCTATCACTCGAAAAACGCAGGAGTTTCCCACAAATGCGGGCACGACGGGCACTGCGCAGCCCTCTGCGGTCTTGCCCTTGAACTGGATGGAAGGGAAACCGAGGCGGACATCTATCTGATTTTCCAGCCCGGGGAGGAGACCGGCAGCGGTGCAGTGCTGTGCCGAAAGTTGATAAAGGAGCAGAGCATTCAGCGCATATTCGCATTCCACAACTTGAGCGGATATCCGGAAGGGAGCATCGTGTATCGCTCCGGGCTCACCCAGCCGGCGTCCGAGGGACTCAAACTTTGCTTTCACGGGAAAACCTCCCATGCGAGTGCCCCGGAAGATGGAAATAATCCGTCAGAAGCGGTTGCAAATGTCATTCTCCGCGCGGCAGAGCTTTCAAAAGACCGGGCGGCCGGGATGCTGCTTTGCACCGTGACCGGGATCAGGCTCGGCAGCGGGGACTTTGGGATATCTCCCGGCGATGCTGAACTCTGCATGACCCTGCGGGCTGAAGAGGAGAGCAGGATGAAGAGTCTTGAGGAGGGGATAATAGCATTTGCCGGAGAAGAGGGAGAGAGGCGCGGTATCCGGATCAGTTATTCTGTTCACGACTATTTTCCGGAAACCAGGAATGATGAGGAGTGCCTTAAGGCGGCCTTGGCCGCGGCAGAGGGGCTCGGCCTTCGGCGGATCCCCATGGATAAGATGTGGCGTGCTTCGGAGGATTTCGGGTGGTATCTGAAAGAATGTCCGGGGGCGATCATATACATCGGCAGCGGAGAAAAGCATCCTCCGCTGCACACCGCAGAATATGATTTTAATGATCGGATCCTTGAGACCGCAGTGGATCTCTTTGAGGCCTTAAGCGTCCTGAATGCAGAAGACAGCGTATAGCGGAATGGAAAGGAGAAATAAACATGGCATCTATTTTAATCAAGGATACGACACGTGAGGAGAGAGCGCGCATTGTCGACGAGGCCATCGGAAACATTGAGGGCCTCTGTGACGGGTGCAGCCCGGGGCTGCTCAAGATGTACGATGATTACATCGATGGCAAGAAAGAGCTGCGGGAGGTCAACAGGGAATTTAATGCCCGCTATGTGTCGGGCCAGAACGGCCCGGATATGGGCGGTATGAGCTGCGTGGAAGGGCGTTAGGGAAGGTTCTTTGCACATGAGATGCCCGTTCAGACAGGCTGCAGCGAAGTTCCATAATCCGTCGTAAACATCATCTTCATCGAAAAGCGCACATCCTTCTCTGCGAGCTAGCAACACGCTTCGCATGTTGCGATCTCTCGGTCGGATGTGCAATGCTTTTCTCACGAAGATGGATGTTTTACGACGGCAACGAACAATTAAAACAGCCTGTCTGAACTGCCTCACATGAAAATAACTGTCCTCAAAAGACGTGCCGCACACGAAAAGGATCGTCCCTAAAAGATGTGTCTCTCGCGAAAAAAACCGTCCCCAAAAAACGTGGAGGAAAATCATATGTCACTCGGAAAAAAACTACTGATCGCAATCATCGCAATTTTGTTACTGGTGCCACTCGCTTATGCAGCCTTTAAGATTCCGGGCGGAGCTCCGGTAGTGAAGGAGGCCTCTGAGAGCACAGAAAAAATCCCCGTGAAGGTCCTCATCCTGCCGAAATTCGAGGTGGATGAGATGAGTGGGGACTTCCCGGGCGAAGCCCAGCTATACTACGAGCACTATCTGGACGGAGCGGAAGAGTATGAGGTCTCAAATGCAGCCGAGGGCTGCACACTGTACCTGAAGGACGGGGTTGCCCTCTGCGTGCTCGGTATGGGAAAAGTAAATGCCGCGCTGAACACGATGGCCATTCTGACAGACAGCCGGTTCGACTTTTCCGATGCCTGTATCCTATCCACGGGCTGTGCCGGATCTGCGATGGACAAAAGTGTCATGGGAGATGTGTTCGTCATCACATCCGCCGTGGATTATGATCTCGGCCACCACGCGGATCCCCGGGACATGGAGGACGACACTGCCGTCACATGGTTTCACGACGCCGATTTCGACTCGGCGGCTGTCGTTCATCTTGATTCGGACCTGATGGACCGGGTCTACTCCCTTGTAAAGGATATTTCATTGAAGACGACAGAGCGCACGCGGGATTTTATGACACGTGCATTTGACGGAGCCGACTGGGCAGTACGAGACCCGAAGGTGCTGCGGGGGACTACGGTCACAGGCGACAATTACTGGAAAGGTCAGTATGATCATGCAAATGCACTCCTCATGACTCAGACCTACAGATGTCCCGACCCGTACGCGACGACGGAGATGGAGGATATTGCGATCGCCCGGACGGCGAAGCAGCTGGGAATGCTGGATCGCCTGATCATTCTCCGCGACAGCGTGAACATGGATACATTTATGCTGGGGGCAACGCCGGAGAGCCTGTGGGATCCTGCGCATGACAACAGTGATGTGAGCAATGAGAACAGCGAAGAGTACATAGATATCTTCGCCACGGCGAGGGAGAATAATTTTATCGTCGGCAGAACTATCATCGATGCGATCCTTGAGGGGGAATTCTGAATTTTATAAAGAATTTGCCACCTATGTTTTTGACCGCATTTTTCAGAGGCAACTGATTTTGGATTTCATGAAGAATTTGCTGCCTTCGATTTTGGGTCAATTTTTCAAAGGCAACAAATTTTAGATTTCATGAAGAATTTGCTGCCTTCGATTTTG
>JAFWIM010000196.1 GCA_017514845.1 Lachnospiraceae bacterium | reverse complement strand
CCGTGTTTCTTGAGTTCCTCGAAGCACTTAATATCATCGGCGTCAAGGGAAAGGACCTTGTTGACCGCGATCTTGCCCTGGCTGTGCGCCATGGAGCCGATATTCAGTGACTTGATGTCAACGCCGCCTTCAATTGCCTTGAGAGCATCCTGCGGCGTCTCAAACAGAAGGAACGCCTTGGTGTCGCCGAAACGAACGTCCTTGGAAACATCGATCATCTTCTGGATCGGAACAACGTGAGCCTTGATTCCCGGAGGAGCAGCTTCGATAATGAGCTGCTTGCGGAGATCGTCATGAGATACGTTGTCAGATACAACGATGATGCGGTCCGGTGCAATTGCCTTGGACCAGTTTGTCGCTACCTGACCATGAAGAAGTCTGGTGTCGACACGAGCGTGCTTGATCTTGATGTGTCCGTCGCCGAGAACAGTTCCCGGAGGAATAGCACCTGTCGGAGCGTTGGACGCTGCGGCTGCTGCTTTTGTCGTGCCTTCGGGCTCCAGATCTTTCGGATAGACCTTGATTCCGTCGCGGGCCTCTTCAAGAATGCTCTGTGCAAGTTCATGCGCAGTCTCGCAGTCATCACGGTTGGCATATGCGGTGATGAGCATCGGAGCGTTAAGGCCGGCTACGATTGCCCACTTGTCCTCATGACCGTCAATGATGAAATTGGACTGGTTGAACGGCGTGCCGCCCCACAGGTCGACAAGGATCAGGACATTATCCGGATCTTCGAATTTGGATATTGCATCCAGCATCTTGGCTCTGAGATCGTCCGGGCCCTCGCTTGGCTGTAAGGTAACAGCTGCTACGTTTGGCTGCTCACCGAAGAGCATGTTGCCGGTCATTGCGATGCCGTCAGCAAAATCTCCGTGAGTAGCGAGAAGAATACCTACCATCTACTCTTCCTCCCTTTCTTAATTAATAGTGTCATTTGTGTTTGGTGCTTATGCACAAAGCTTGCTCAGAAATCATTATTTCCGAGGTAAACTTAGATAAATTATAGCTGTAAAGGCACATAAATTCAATATAATTTGTTTATAATTTGTTTAGATTCTTAGTGTAAATTTTACTTTTGCACATAATCAACAAAACCCAAAAGTGATTATTGTACATTCCCTATGTAACAAAAATTCTTAGTGCTGAATGTGACAAAAATCTTAGTGCGGGATTGCATTTGCAAGTGTCTCATCATTATTTACGTAAGCAGAAAAAACAGACGAATGGCCCGGCAGAAATACCTTAGTCCCGCTTTTGTTCACAAGTCGGCTTTACCGAAATTCTTTCAAATGCTATAATAAAGCGGTCCGGTGCGAGCTATACCGGAATCTTGTAAGGAGTGTGTCAGTATGGAGTCTTCAGACAGCATCGAGATCCGGCTTGCGAACAGCCTGAAAGCGCTTGCGGTCAGAGAACCGTTTGAAAAAATAACGATCAAGAAGATCACGGACGGCGCAGGTGTCATCCGTGTGACTTTTTATAATCATTTTCAGGACAAATATGAGCTTCTTGAGTGGATCATGCGCACGGAGATCCTGGATCCTGTCCGGATCCTGATGCAGAATGAGATGTTCAGGGAAGCAATCGTTCTCATATTTACGAACATGCAGAAAGAAAAGGAATTCTATACGCATGTAGCAAGGATGGAGGGACAGAATTCATTTGCCGAAATCGTGGAGAAAAGTATCGGGAGACTGCTTCTTGCCATTATCACGGAGCACACTGGCGGACGAAAGGGCGAACATGCCTGGATGACACCGGAGTATATTGCAAGGTATTATGCCAGGGCGATGACATTTGTCGTCCTTGAATGGATCGAAGCGGGTATGACGATGCCGCCGGAGGAAGTGGCGACAATGTATGAGTATATTGCAACGAGGTCGCTTCGGGATGTAGTTCTGGAGCTGCAGTGAGCGCGAAGTTTTCCTGTATTACATTCTTCAAAAAGTGAACAGGAAGGATATACATTTTCTTCCATCTGTAAAAATTGGTTTGACATGGCCAAAGGGTTGAATATTACGGTATTCAGCCCTTTTTTATATACTTTTCAGCGAAAAATGAGAAAGAAAAAATTCAGAAGAGGTGAATCATGAAGGGAATTGGCAAATGGGTCGTAAAGCTGAGGCATGTGATCCTCATCGCGGCGGTCGTGCTCCTTATACCGTCCGGAATCGGGTACCTTAATACCCGGATCAATTATGACGTGCTGACATATCTTCCGAAAGATATTGAGACGATGGTCGGTCAGGATATCCTGCTTGACGAATTCGGTCAGGGAGCGGTGTCCATGGTCGTCGTTCGGGGAATGGAATTTAAGGATGTGGCCTCTCTCAAGGCGGAAATCGAGGAAGTACCGCATGTGAAAGACGTCATCTGGTATGACAGCTTTGTTTCACTGTCAACTCCGGTGGAGATGCTTCCGCAGGATGTTCGGGACGCGTTCCTGCACGGAGACGCGACGCTGATGGCGGTCACATACGATACGGGAACTTCCGCGGATGAGACAATGGAGGCCATCACTGAGATTCGAAAATTAGCCACGGAAAATGTATATCTGGCAGGCATTTCCGGCATTGTCACGGACACAAGAGATCTTGCAAATGCAGAGGAGCCGATTTATGTGCTTCTGGCAGTGATATTTGCGACTATCATCCTGGGAATATCAATGGATACATTCCTGGCTCCGATCTTTTTCCTGCTGTCGATCGGAATGTGCATCATCTACAACCTGGGTTCCAACTGGTTCTTCGGTGAGATTTCCTATATTACGAAAGCACTGGCAGCAGTTCTGCAGCTCGGTGTCACGATGGACTATTCAATCTTCCTGTGGCACAGCTTTAAGGAGAAACGGCAGACATTTCCGGGAGACAGCCGGTCAGCCATGGCCGCCGCGATCAACATGACGCTGCAGTCTGTGATCGGTTCATCCATCACAACAATCGCCGGATTTATCGCGCTCTGCTTCATGAGTTTTACTCTCGGTCTGGATATCGGCGTCGTCATGGCGAAGGGCGTTATCTTCGGTGTGATCGGCTGTGTCACGATACTGCCTTCCATGATACTCACATTTGAAAAGGCGATCGAGAAGACGGCTCATAAGCCGCTGCTGCCGAAATTTGAAAAAATACCTGACTTTATTCAGCGTCACTATAAGGCTGTCCTTGTGCTCTTTGTGCTTATCTGGATTCCGGCTGTCTGGGGCTACACGCACGCGAGCGTCTACTACAAGCTGGACGATACGCTGCCGAAGGACCTGCCCTCGGTCGTATCTAACCGGGTGCTCGACGAAGACTTTCACATGGGCGCGACACATATGATTTTGGTCGATTCGAACATTGAGTCATCGAAGGTATCTGCCATGTGTGACGAGATGAAGAAGGTCGACGGCGTAAAGAGTGTTATCGGTATCGACGCGCTGCTCGGTCCCGGCATACCGAGGGAAATGCTGCCTGAGAAGATCACGAACGCGCTGGTTTCTCGGGACTGGGAACTGATGCTTATCAACAGTGAGTATCCGACCGCTTCCGACGAAGTCAACCGGCAGGTCACGGAACTTGACAGTATCCTTCATCGGTATGACAAAAATGGTATGCTGATTGGCGAGGCTCCGTGCACACTGGATCTCATCCGGATCACAGACCATGACTTCCGGGTCGTCAACTGGGCGTCGATCGGGTTGATCTTTATTATCATTTTCTTCGTTTTCAAATCGCTCAGCCTGCCGGTGCTCCTGGTCCTGGTCATCGAGTTTGCAATCTTTATCAATATGGGCATTCCGGGTTTCACAGGGACCAGGCTTCCGTTTGTCGCCTCAGTCGTCATCGGTACGATACAGCTTGGCGCTACGGTCGACTACGCGATTCTGATGACGAGCCGTTACCAGACAGAGCGGGCAGCCGGCAAAACGAAGGAGGAGGCTGTCATGATTGCCCACAGGACGTCGTTCACCAGTATCATCGTCTCCGCATTCTCGTTCTTCGCGGCGACGTTCGGCGTCGGTCTATATTCCAATATCAGCATGATCTCGTCGCTCTGCCTGCTTATGGCGCGCGGCGCACTGATTTCTATGGCTACAGTCCTCATTGTACTGCCATCTGTTCTTTTGTTCATGGATCCGGTCATTGTAAGGACGAGCATCGGCTTTTTGCCGGAATCGCAAAGAAAGCATAATGGAAGTAAACATACAGCTGATCCACAGCCGCAAGGATAAGACCTGAAACGGCTGCATGGGCAGCGGGTGACACATATGGAGAAAAAGTTATGAAAAATAAAATTGTTAAAAAACTTCTCGCAGGTACGCTTGTCTTAGTAATGGTAATGAGCACAGCGGGCTGCGGCACAACAAAGACTACAGTAGAAACAGAGACGGTGGCGGAGACAGAGACGGAATCTGAGGAGGAATCCGAGGAGGAGAAATCCGGGGAGGAGAAACTCCTTGCCAATACGATCGCAGCCGCGGTCGGCACCGGATCAGTCGAGGGCGTCGATAAAGAGGAGACAGTCTACGTGTTCACAGACGCGAGCGGCAACACGGAGAATGTTAAGGTCAGCAACTGGCTGCGAAATACGGACGGAAACGAGGCTGTCAATGACTCGACCTCCCTCACTAATATCAGCAACACATCGGGCGACACTGCTTACAGCTCAAGCGGGGAGGAGTATACCTGGAGCACCGGCGGCGAGGACGTTTATTATCAGGGTGAGACCACGAAGCAGCCTCCTGTCAGCGCCGGCATTACCTACTATCTGAACGGGCAGGAAATTGCCCCGGAGGAGATTGCAGGAAAATCCGGCAAAGTGACGATCCGCATCAAGTATGAAAATCATGAAAAATATAATGACGTCTATGTGCCGTTCACGGCGGTGACCGGGATGACATTTGCAAATGAAGACGTAAAGAACGTCACCGTCGACAACGGGACGGTCATCTCTGAAGGCAGGAATACCGTTGTTCTCGG
>JAFWIM010000195.1 GCA_017514845.1 Lachnospiraceae bacterium | reverse complement strand
TTCCGTCTCTCGACGGATAATGAAAAAGAAAAAGGTAATTGGCTTTGTAAGTTATTTATCTTACTGTACATATATTAATTTAGGTTTATGAACCAGATATTAATAGTTTTCCAATTAAATATGAACTTTTCACTCCCCAAAAAGGGCCTTTTCGCCCTCAAATATGAACGAATTTTGAACAAATAAAAGCCTGTTGTAAAATCTAGTTAACAAAGCCCGGAATCAATCAGCCAGCTTGAAAGCGTCGTGAACTGCCGTCGCGGCACGCTCCGCGTCTTTCTCGGCAATCAGTACCGTGACACGGATCTCGGAAGTAGAGATCATGCTGATATTGATATCCTCATTGTAAAGAGCCTCGAACATCTTGGCGGCAACACCCGGATTTGTCATCATGCCGGCGCCGACGATTGATACCTTGGCGACATCAGCGCGAGTGTCAATACCCTTGTACTGCAGACGTCCCTTGGCGCTCTCAATTGCTTTGATTGCGTCGTCCATAACGCCGTCATCGCATGTGAAGGAAATATCCTTTGTGCCGTTGCGGCCGATCGACTGCAGGATCATGTCTACATTTATGTTTGCCTTTGCCAGTACATCGAACAGCTTGAACGCGATCCCCGGCTGATCCTGAAGACCAATAACCGATACGCGATCCGCATCCTTATCCACAGCAACTCCGCTGACTAACAGTTTCTCCACTCCAGTGTCCTCCTTTACAACGGTTCCTTCCGAATAGTTGAGGCTTGATCTTACGACCAGCGTAACTCCGTATTTTTTAGCCATTTCTACCGAACGGTTATGCAGCACGCCCGCGCCGAGCGTAGCAAGTTCGAGCATCTCATCATACGTGATCACAGGCATCTTTTTCGCGTTCTTGACAATGCGCGGATCTGCAGTATAGACACCGTCGACATCCGTATAGATCTCGCAGGCATCCGCGTGAAGCGCGGCCGCCAGAGCCACTGCTGTCGTGTCGGAACCGCCGCGGCCGAGCGTTGTGACATCATCATACTTGTTGATACCCTGGAATCCGGTCACGATAACGATCTTGCGATCTTCGAGCTCGTGACGGATACGTTCACTGTCGATCCTTTTGAGACGCGCGCTGCCGTACTGGCTGGTCGTATGCATTGCGACCTGGAACGCGTTCAGAGAAACTGCGCGTACACCGAGCGAATCCATCGCCATCGCCATCATTGCGACGGAGACCTGCTCGCCTGTCGACATCAGCATATCAAGTTCTCTCTTCTGCGGTTTCGGATTGACCTTGTGGGCAAGGGCGATCAGGTCATCTGTCGTCTTTCCCATAGCGGAGAGAACGACAACCACATCGTGCCCCTTTTTAAAATCCTCTACGCAGCGAATTGCTACATTCATGATTCGTTCCGGCGAGCCAACTGATGTACCGCCGAACTTCTTTACAATAAGCATATATCCTCCAAGCCGGGAGGTCCGGGCGACGCATCGGCCGCACCGGATCATTCCTATATTAATAGTATATATTAAGCCCTGCGAATACTCTTCTTCACCTTGCCGGCTTTCTCCGAGCACTCTCTGAAAGCTTTTTCTGTCATGACAGCTGTCATGAAGCCAAACTCATCGTCGACGTTATCAAGACGGATCGGTTCGATATCACCGAACACTGCCTTCGCCTCTTCTTCCGAGCCTGCGAATCTCACGAAGAACGCATGCTCAATATCATCTGTCGGCATGAGCTCAAGCTCTTCACCGGTCCAGTCAGACGGAAGAGTTCTGTCAAGACTTCTGGCAATCGTGATAATGTCGCCTGCGACAGCGCTTGCCGTCGGAAGTGAACCGGCTCCGCTGCCATAGAAAATCGCGTCACCGAGCGCGTTTCCGTGCACATAAATTGCATTGAGAACACCCTCGACATTGTAGAGCATATTCTCAGAGCTGACGAGCATCGGAGCGACCATAGCCCATATGCCATGCTCTGTTTTTCTGCTGGAGGCCAGAAGCTTAATCTTAAGTCCCTGCGCCTTCGCGTACTCGATGTCCGTCGTGTCAATGTCTGTGATGCCTTCTGTCACAACATTCTGATAGGACACGTGTTTACCGTACGCCATCGTGGAGAGGATCGCGATCTTTCTGCGTGCATCATGCCCCTCGATATCAGCTTCCGGATGAAGTTCGGCAAATCCCTTTGCCTGCGCCGCCTTGAGGGCAACGTCAAAGCTCTCATCCCATGCCGTCATCTGTGTCAGTATATAATTAGTCGTACCGTTTACAATACCGGTCACCGCATCGATCTCATCCGCAGTCAGAGAATTATCGAGTGCATGGATGATCGGAATACCGCCTCCGCAGCTCGCCTCAAAGAGATAGTTAATATTGTTTTCCTTCGCAATCTCGCGAAGTTCCACACCATGCTCTGCCACCAGCTCCTTGTTGGATGTACATACACTCTTTCCTGCCAGAAGGAGCGTCTTTGTGAATGTGTACGAAGGACGGAGTCCGCCCATTGTCTCGACAACGATCTTCACATCCGGATCATTCAGGATATCATTAAAGTCGTGTGTGAGAACCTCCTGCGCCGGATCGCCCGGGAATTCCCGAAGATCCAGGACATACTTGACGTTCAGTTCTTCACCGACGCGCTTTGCAATGAGATCATGGTTCATAGTGAGAACCTTGAAAACACCTGCTCCAACTGTGCCATAACCCATAATTGCAACATTGATCATAGCGGTTTCCTCATCATTTCTATTTAATCTTATCGAATTGCAGTCGCATCCGCAGCAGCGTCAGCTGCTCGTCCGCCGAGCGCTTCCCACTTGAGGAAAGCGTTGATGAACGGATCGATATCGCCGTCCAGCACTTTCTGCGCATTCGTCTGCTCCTCGTTCGTCCTCAGGTCCTTGATCAGCTGATAGGGCTGCAGGAAATAGGATCGTATCTGGTTACCCCATGCTATCTCAGTCACCTTGCCCCGGATATCATCCAGCTTTTCCGCGTTGGCCTGCTGCTTCAGCATAAAGAGCTTGATCTTCAGTTCCTGGAAAGCTTTGTCTTTATTCTGGAACTGTGACCGCTCATTCTGGCAGGTCACGACGATGCCTGTCGGGAAATGCGTGATTCTGATTGCCGAGGACGTCTTATTAATGTGCTGTCCGCCTGCTCCGGAAGAACGATAGGTATCGATTCGAATATCCTTCGGATCGATCTCAATATCAAGATCCTCCTCGATGTCCGGCATGACTTCGCAGGACGAGAAGGAGGTCTGACGCTTGCCGTTGGCATTGAACGGTGAAATTCGTACAAGCCTGTGAACGCCGTGCTCGGACTTAAGGAGGCCGTACGCATTCTCACCGTTGACCTGGAACGTGACCGATTTGAGACCGGCCTCGTCACCCTCAAGGATGTCAAGCACTTCGACCTGAAGTCCGTGAGCCTCAGCCCATCGTGTGTACATACGATACAGCATACTCGTCCAGTCCATAGCCTCCGTTCCGCCCGTTCCGGCGTGCAGGGTGACAATGGCGTTGCAGCCGTCATACTCACCCGAGAGCAGCGTCTTCATACGGATCGACTCGAATTTTGTCTTGAACTCGTTGAACATCTCGGCCACTTCCGGCACAAGCGCCGGGTCCGGCTCCTCATCGGCCATCTCGATCATATCTCTGATATCATCGCGCTGGGAGACAAGCGCCTCGTATCCCTGTACATCCGCCTTGAGCGAGGCCAGAAGCTTCGTCTTCTTCTGCGCTTCCTGGGGGTCATCCCAGAGATGCGGATCTTCCATTTCTCTGTTTAATTCTTCAATTCGCTTTTCTTTGACAGCGAGGTTAAAGTGAATCCCTCATTTCAACTAAAGGTTCGTCGTAGGAATTCAGTTCGTATCTGATCGGATCTAACTCTACCATTTAGTCTCACCCTCTTTCGTTAAGACCGACTCCCACAAGGGAGGTTAAGCGTCCTGTCTTCCGACGTAAAAAACAGTCCCGCTGAGTTTATACATTAACGTTAGTAATATACACAAAAATCCATGATTATGCAAGGGTCAGAAATCTAAGAAGACCTATTCTGTAAATTCAGGCGGCCACATGTCACATTTCATGGTCCGTCGCAAACATCATCTTCATCGAAAAACGCCGGTCCTTCTCTGCGAGCTTGAAAAATGTCGTACATTTTTCGATCTCTCGGTCGGACCGGCAATGTTTTTCTCACGAAGATGAATGCTTTTCGACGGAAACGAACTAAATTTAAGCCGTCTGAATTTACAATATGCCCTTGCTCATCAGGAAAGCATGATTTCTCTATCCAATTGAAAACTGTAAATCAGTTTCTGCCCGATCTCCCTGCCTGTCACGCGCGAGAGGGCCTCCTCGTAGGAATCGAGCTGTATCTGATAGCGGGAAACCAGTTCCGATGCCTCGGATACCCGGTCTGTCTTATAATCGACAAGAATCACCTTTCCGTCTTCATAGAAAAAGGCGTCGATAATTCCCTGCACAAGGATCTGTTCATCTTCGGGAAACTCTTTTCTGATTTCGGATGCCGCAACACCCAGCACGAACGGCTGCTCCCGGTACAATTCGTCCCGGTAGGCTGCAGCGGCCATCCTGTGGCCGAGAGAACTCTCCGCAAATCTCGCTATGTCCCGCATGCGTATAGTCTTAAGCTCTTCCGCCTGAAGAAGGCCGTCCGACACGAACTTTGTGCACATCTCGTGAAGCTTCATCATGAGATCTTTCTCATTTGCACACCGCAAAGCTGCCGAAGTCCCGTCAAATGAATACATGTCCCTGTATCTCATGAGCTCCATCACCTTGTGATACGCAGTTCCGCGGAAAGCACCGCCTATGGCCTCCGCGGCATCGACCGTCTCATCGGCACACGCTGCTTTCTTCATCCGCTCGCGCATAAATTCCGGTACAAAGGGAACAATTTCCGGCTCGGGGAATGCCTCCTCGGCATCCTCATCCGCGTAGGCGCCGTGCTTCAGCTCAGACACAGAAACCTTTGCCGGGACCAGGGCATGGGAACCGTAGGGATACGCATAGGAATACCTCTCATCAATGATCTTCTTCGTATCCATATCCCAGAGCTCACTCCCGTCGAGGCTGCTGAGAGTGCGGAGCGTCTCCGAAAGTCTCGTCCGCTCGACGATCTCGCTGTCAAGTAGATCCGCAGGGGAGATCAGCTTCATTCGGATTGGACACGGGCGGTGATCCATCTCGCAGCGGGCTGCCATGCGGTCCGCCGCCGGCAGGATCAACTCCTCCGCTGAACCGGCCTTTAGCATAAAGTTCTCAGGCAGGTGTTTATCTCGAAGAGGCAGCGTGAGATTTTTCATGTCTTCGTACTTATCTTCATTTGCAACAGCGCCGACCATGATAAGCTTCTGCTTGGCCCGTGTCAGGGCAACATAGAGAACGCGAAGCTCCTCGCCCATGCTCTCCCTCAGAAGTCTCTGCTCTACAGCAAGCTTCTTCATCGTCGTCATTTTGCTCCTTGTTGCAAGATTCAGATAGTCGGCCGC
This sequence comes from Lachnospiraceae bacterium, assembly GCA_017514845.1. GTDB lineage: Bacteria > Bacillota > Clostridia > Lachnospirales > Lachnospiraceae > Chordicoccus. The sequence continues at coordinate 6,226 of JAFWIM010000195.1, read as the reverse complement.
AATGCCGAGATGCTCATCGACCAGCACGCTTTCCCTGAGACTCATCCGGTTGAACGACTTATCGAGACCTGCCACGAACACGATCGGATACTCCAGTCCCTTGCTCTTGTGGATACTGACGATGCGGACGACATTTTCATTTTCACCTACAACGTTGACGCCGGCAATCTCGACCTGCTTCTTCATCATCCGGTTAATATAACGGACAAAATTGAACAAGCCGACATAGCTCGTCTGCTCATAGTCAATGGACTTATCAATAAGAAGGCGAAGGTTGGCCGCCCTCTGAATTCCTCCCGGCAGCGCCGTTGCGTAATCCATATAGCCTGTGCCGGTCAGGATCATCCAGATGAGTTCATGCAGAGGCGTGTAGGGCACCGCAGCCCTCATGCGCTCAAGGAACTCAAGGAAGACCTCCAGCCTGCGCTGAAGGGAGCGGTCCGGCACGTCGGGCGATGCCACGTAGCGCCTCACACATTCCGCCATTGTAACATACGCGCTCCCTTTGGCTTTCGGCGGGCCGCATATGAGACGCACGCGGGCCATATCTTCAGCCGTCAATCCTACGATCGGTGAGCGGAGCACGGCCGCGTATGCTATATCCTGCTCCGGGTTGTCGACGATCTTCAGATAATTCAGAAGCGTCGTCACCTCAGTGGCTTCAAAGTAACCGGTCTTAAGCGTTGAATACGAGGGTATGCCCATTCCCTCAAGGACCGCGGCGACCTCGTCCGCCCATCCTTTCATCGTGCGAAGCAGAATAACAATATCCCTGTATTCCACCGGCCGCTGCGTACCGGTCTTCTGGTCATAGATCTTCTCATGAGCGACCATATGCCTGATGCGTTCCGCGATGAGCCGCGCTTCGGCATCGCGTCTTGCGGACGCTCTGACATCGTCAAGAACCCTGTTTCCCTCAGAGTCCGTCTCACCCATATTGATCGTCAGAAGCTCCGTGACATAGGAGTCATCCCCGGAATCAGGATAGTCTGCCCGAGGCACGAGGAAGGCCTCCTCGTCGTATTCGACCCTTCCGACCTCGCGCATCATGATTTGCTCGAAAATGCCGTTGGCCGCATCCAGCACCTCATGACGGCTTCGGAAATTCCAGGACAGGTCGATGCGGGTGCCGCTGCCTGCGCTGGACATCGGCGCGCTTTCCGGGATCTCTGCAGTCCCGTCCGGGTGAGTGTACCGGGCAAACTTATCCATGAAGAGGTCCGGCTTCGCGTTCCGGAAGCTGTAAATACTCTGCTTTACATCCCCGACGCAGAAATAATTATTCACGCCTTCCTCCACACGGCTTACCGCGGTGAGAATCGATTCCTGCAGAAGGTTGCTGTCCTGATACTCATCGCACATGACCTCGCGGAAACGTCTGGCCAGCTCCCCGGCTGCCTGTGTCCGGCTCCCGTCGGGATTTCGAAGTATTCTCAACGCAAAGTGCTCAATGTCAGGGAAATCAATCAACTTCTTCTCGCGCTTGGCCTTGTCGTAACGGTCGGTAAAGAGGGCTGCCACGTCGAGCAGAGTGTTAAGGACCGGCTCATTGGCCTGCATAGCCGCAAGCACCTCCTCCGCCCTGTAGGCGTACACCGGCTGTATCCTCTTTTCCATACAGCTCTTGATCTCAGCCCGCACTGCCTTGAATTGCTCTCTCTTGTCGGGATCCTCTCCCTTTTTGGCTTTCCCCGCAAGGCGTGCAAATGAAGCCTCCCCGCAGATCTTATACCTCTCCTCATAGGTTCTGTGCGCAAGAAGGTCACTGCACATATTGAAATTATTCTCAGCTTCACTCATGAAAGATGACGGACCGTCCGGCTCCCCGGCAAGCGCAAGATTGGCGGCAGCCTTTTTCCTCATCTCCTCAATGAGAAGGTCCGCATCCCGCATATATTCGCGCATCCAGACCGTCTCTGACAAATCCTCAAAGCTCGATGCGCGGTTACTTTCCCTGCAGGCGGAGAGCCATGCATAAGGATCCGGCTGACTCTGAGCCGCCAAAAATACCTTTTCTACGATGGTCTCAAGCTTATCCTCATTTTTATCCGGCGCAAATGTCTCGACCAGATCATAGAACGCCCGCTTCCGCTCGCCTTCCTCCTGTTCATGCAGCTCCATGAACATGTTCTTCATGACATCTTCCATGAGGAGGTCCAGCTCACCCTCATCACCTACCCTGTAGCCGGGCTCAAGATCTGTCAGATGACAGTAGTTCCTCAGCACATAGGAGCAGAATCCGTCGATCGTCGTGATCTGGGCATTGTGAATGAGCGTCGTCTGGCGAGCGAGGTGCTCATTGTCCGGATCCTTTTCCAGAGCGTCCGCTATGGCCTTCGCTATGCGCTCGCGCATTTCGCCCGCTGCGGCCCGCGTAAACGTGACGATCAGAAGATCATCAATGTCCACTTTATCCTGCAGTATATATGCCATGATCCGCGCAACGAGCACCGCTGTCTTGCCGCTTCCCGCGGAAGCGCTGACCAGTATATTGTCGCTGCGGCTGTCAATTACCTTCTTCTGGTCATTTGTCCATTCCATACTGTTTCTCCCGGTATCCATGATTGTCAGGCTGTCGCCATTTTCCCTGGAATCATCTGTTTCCGCTGTCCGTGAGAGCCTGACTCATACAGCTCCAGTCCTTTGCTTATTCGTTCACATTATCCGAGGACGCCGAATCCTCATCAGCCATACGGGCAAGGACATCTTCCGAATTCATTTTGGGAATCCGTCTCTTCCTGTAGCCGCTGATGCCCTTGTCAAATCCGCACATTGTCTTGAACGAGCACAGATCGCAGGCCGACCGCGAACCATACTCGTAGGGATTCATGTCTGCCGCTCCTGCCATGATCTCTGCCCCGATTTTTCTGATCTTGCGATTCACATACGCGGATACCAGCCGGAAACTGTCAGGATCGAGCGTGGAGGAGGTCTTATACGGAGTACCGTCTTTTTTTAATCTCACGTTTATTGCTCTTGACGAGCCGTTCCTCAAAATATCGCGGTCCAGATGGGTAAGGACTGAAACGTCATCCGAAATGATACCGGAGGCCTTCATATCCGCCAGCACTCTCTCGCGTATTATCTCCTCCGTGTCGCCCGCTTCAAAATCCACGATCGGGTCTTTTATCCTATAATAGAAGATTCCCGCCGGCTCCACAGTCTTTCCCCGGCGCTCAAATATCTCCGAAGCCGCATTCAGGTACACGATCAGCTGCAGGTCGATACCGTAGTACACCGCAGTGATATCGAACTTTTTCTCGCCGGTCTTGTAATCTACGATTTTCAGATAGGTGACTCCGTCAGCTTCGCAGGTGTCCACGCGGTCAATTCTGCCGTTCAGCACGAGCTTGGTCCCGCCCGGCAAGGCTGCGTTTGTTGTCCCGAGATTTTCTGACCCGTTAAACGCGAACTCATAGCCGGTCGGCTCAAAATCGCCTGCCCTGAGCTGCTCCTGAAGAGCCCACACCGACGTTTTGAGTATCCGCTTCATGCGCCCGATCTGGTACTCACTGCGGGCACTGTCATGCAGGATCATAGCCCCATAGGATTGCGCGGCCTCATCGATACACTGTTCGACCAGCGCATCGCGGCTCTTGTCATCAATCGTCGCCCATGTCGCCAGCGTCCCGTCTTCCAGCAGTACTCTGGTCACTTTCTGACCGAATCTGTCCAACGCGCTGTGCATGATATTGCCGAAATCCGGTGCCCGAAACTCATACTCTTCCCTCTCCCTGAGTGCCAGGCCATACTGAACGTAATGGGCGAACTGGCATGAGGCAAATTTCTCGAGTCTCGATGCCGAATTATAGAGCTCCTCCCCGTAGAGAGCGCGGGCTACGGCCATTCCGATCTGGTCATCGGGCTTGTGTGCGGCCGCCGCCATAAGCAGAGCGTCAGTTCTGGTCCGATATTCGGGCTTTGCCCGGTACCAGCCAAAAAGTTCAAGAAATGCCGGCGAGGGCTCATGCTCTGCCAGCTGGGAGAAGCCTTCGGTGAGGAGCGCGAGTCCGTTGGCAGACCTCTCAATATTCTCTCGAATGTCCTCGGACACATACTCTTCCTTAAGACGCGGAAACAGATTTCGGATCGTCGACACAAGGTAGGCAGGGCGCTGTACCTCGCCCGACGGGTCTGACACCGCGTAGGACAACATGAGTTTTAATGAGGGCTTTGTGAGGGCAAGATACATGTAAAATCTTCCGATCGAGATATTTTCCCTCGGAGTAGGCTTCAGTCTGATCCCGCTGCTCCGCAGCGCTTCGCGGTCAGACTCCGTCAGCATACCGCCTCCGTTATCCGGCTTTGGTACAATACCTTCGTTGAGCCCGACAAAGAAGAGGACTTTCACGTCCGCAAGACGGCTCCTCTCCATATCTCCGACAAGGACCTGGTCCGTGCCCGGCGGAATTATACCGATTTTCTCTTCCGCAAATCCGGCCTCGAGAATCGCCCGGTAATCCCGCATGGATATCTTCTCATCTCCAAGGACGTAGACCAGCTTGTCCAGAAAACTCATGACCCGCGGGAACACCTGACTGTACTGGCGGGCAAGATCCTGCCTGCCGGATTCGCGGAATTTTTCCGCCTCCCCGGCAAGATAAGCTTCGCAGCCGGAACGCGCGCAAAACTCGTAGAGGGCAGCCGTCTTTTCCTCGATCGTCCCCCCTCTCTTCGCCAAAGCGTCGGCAAACGGATCGATCAGAGCCAGCACCTGCCCCCTGATCCTGTTGAGTTCCGCCATTATGCCGGGATCCTCGTTCCTCGAGTGCAGGATCCATGTTTCGCGCCACTTCTTTTTCCCCCGGATTCCGAGCGCGAGCACGTGATTTTCAAGAATATCGATCTCTCCCCCGGCAAGACCCGAAAGTCCGCTCCGAAGCATCCGGAACATACTGTCATACGAATAATTATCCGCACACACCTCGACTGCTGCCCGCAGATACTCGACGAACGGGTTGCGCAGGAGAAACGCTTTCTCATCGATAAAATAGGGTATGCTCATCTCAGCGAATATCTGGCGTACATAGTTGCTGTATCTGCCGAGATCTCCGGTGATGACTGCAAAGTCGCGGTAGCGAAGTCCATTTTCCCTCACCATCCTTGCGATCATCTTCGCGGCCTCACGTATCTCACTCAAGGGATTCGAGGCGACAAGAAGATGAATGTCCTCCGGCACATCCGCATACTCTGCGTGCTGTCTTCGCATAAGGTTGGACTCCAGATGAGCAAGGTCCCTCGAGACGGAAAATCTTCCCCGGCGCTCTCCGGATTTCATGTTGTGGATCTTGACCGGAGCCGATACCGGCACACCGATCCTGCCGGCAATGTCGGTAAGCTGAGCAATCATCTCGAGGCTCATGGAGAAAAGATCCGTCTTTCGATAAGTTCCGAACGGGTCATATCGATCGTCCAGAGTTACAGCCACATACATTTCCCGGCAGAGCCTCATCAGCTTTTCGACCAGAACGAGCTGGACCGGAGTGAACCCGGTAAACCCATCCAGCACTATGACGGAGTCCCGAAGAAGCTCCGACCGGTCAGCGACACGGGCAAGAACATCAGGGATTTCCTCGGAGGTCATATAGGAATGGCGCTCGAGATACTCCCTGAACTCCTTGTAAACAAGTTCAATATCATGCAGCTTCATGCCCAGCTGGGCGGGATAAGATGTCCTTCCGCCCGCTTTCTGCTCTTTCCCTCCTGCCAGATCGGCCGGCGTGATTCCGTAGAGCATGAGCTCAGAGATGACCGACTTCATCTCGGCTATATTTCCCGGCTTTGTCAGGCTGCTGCCCAGCAGCGACATGCGGTCTGTCGTGTCCAACGCGATTTTCTGAAGAACAAAGCTCTTGCCGATCTCCTCGAGAAGTTCCGCCTGCTTCACTCCGACCTCATCAAACACGCGGTGGGCGAGCCGGTTGAAAGACAGGACATCAATATTCAGCAGACCGTGCCTCGGATGAAGTCTGACAAGCTCCTTCTGTGCCTGCATCGAGAACTGTTCAGGCACAATGACAAAGAACCTGTCTTTCGGGTTCTTCATCGACTGATCAATAATTTCTCTGTAAAGCGCGCAGGACTTTCCCGAGCCGCTGCTGCCGGTATACAGGTGTAGTGCCACTTCTGCTCCTCCAATCTTAATTGGCTGCTGTTGTTCGGTTACTCTTTGCTAACCAACTTCCCACGTTGTATTTCTTCCATCTTAACGCGATATTGCTATCCG
>JAFWIM010000018.1 GCA_017514845.1 Lachnospiraceae bacterium | reverse complement strand
TATCCGGAGCTAAGCGGATGGCGTATCCGCAGATGTTTTAGTCCGGCCGCCTAAAGCGGCCCTGCGGCGTGAGCCGCATATGGAAGCACGTGGATTTATCCATGTGAGCTTCACTATTCGATTTCGGTAGGCTGCGCTTACACTTCGTTTCCGGCAGCAAAGCATCCATCTTCGTGAGAAAAACATTGCGGGTCCGACCGAGAGATCGAGCAAGGGCGGCACGCCGCCCCTGCTCATAGCTCGCAGGGAAGGACCTGCGTTTTTCGATGAAGATGATGTTTGCTGTCGGATTCTGGAACATGGCAGCAGCCTGTCAGAACCAGGGCGCTGGCCTATGTTGAGATAAATTGGCGCTGGTGCCGAGAATCATTCTTGTATTGACTTCAATTATAGTGTATATTTCAGTGTGGAATTTCAACACACAAAAATTACGACAGATGTATGTCGATCAAAGGAGAACGAATGGCTGAAGAAATGAACGCATCCTACGATAAGTATGTGAGCCCCCTCTCAGAGCGCTACGCGAGCCGAGAAATGCAGGCGGTATTCTCGCCGGACCGAAAGTTCCGTACATGGAGAAAGCTGTGGATCGCCCTCGCCGAGACGGAAAAGGAACTCGGGCTTGATATCACAGATGAGCAGATCGCCGAGCTTAAGGCTCATGCCGAGGACATCAACTATGCAGACGCCAAGGCGCGCGAAAAGGAAGTCCGCCACGATGTCATGTCCCACGTATACGCATACGGTCTGCAGTGCCCGAAAGCCAGGGGCATCATTCATCTAGGCGCGACATCCTGCTACGTCGGCGATAACACGGACATTATCCTTATGAGGGATGCGCTCGCGATCATCAGGAGAAAACTGATCAATGCGATCGCCCGCCTCGCCCGCTTCGCGGACGAGTACAAGGATCTCCCCACACTCGCGTTCACACATTTCCAGCCTGCCCAGCCGACCACTGTCGGAAAGAGGGCATCGCTGTGGATCAATGAGTTCATGATGGATCTGGAGGATTTGGACTATGTTTCCGGATCTCTCAAGATGCTGGGCTCCAAGGGGACGACCGGTACACAGGCATCGTTCCTTGAGCTCTTTAACGGTGATCACGCCGCCTGCGAGAAGGCGGATCAGATGATTGCCGAGAAGATGGGATTTGAAGGATGTTATCCGGTATCCGGTCAGACGTACTCCAGAAAAGTCGATACGAGAGTAGTCAATGTTCTGGCGGGAATTGCCGCAAGCGCAACGAAATTCTCGAACGATATAAGACTTCTGCAGCACCTCAAGGAGGTGGAGGAGCCGTTCGAAAAGAGCCAGATCGGTTCATCGGCCATGGCGTATAAGAGAAATCCGATGCGTTCAGAGCGCATCGCCAGCCTCTCACGCTACGTCATCGCGGATGCCATGAATCCGGCAATCACGTCCTCCGTGCAGTGGTTCGAGCGCACCCTTGACGATTCTGCAAATAAGCGCCTCTCCGTGCCGGAAGGCTTCCTTGCCTGCGACGGTATTCTCGATCTCGTCGTGAACGTCGTGGACGGTCTTGTCGTCTACCCGAAGGTCATCACGAAGCATCTTATGGCAGAGCTTCCGTTCATGGCGACTGAGAATATCATGATGGACGCGGTCAAAGCGGGCGGCGATCGTCAGGAGATGCACGAGAAGATCCGCCAGCTGTCTATGGAGGCAGGCAGGAATGTGAAGGTGGAAGGTCTGGACAACAATCTCTTCGACCTCATCGACGCCGACCCTGCATTCCCGTTGACGAAGGAAGAACTGACCGCATCGCTTGATCCGAAGAAATATGTCGGCCGCGCGCCGCAGCAGGTCACATCGTATCTGAACAATGTTGTCAATCCGATGCTTGAGGCCAATAAGGAAGTTCTCGGCTACACTTCGGAGATCAATGTGTAAGGTGCGGGTTATATAAAGGATTACAGTCCAGACCGCGGGACGGCGCGCACGATTCGAGTACCGGAATCCTTTCGCGCCCTTGCGGGAACAACATAATGACAGGTAATACAAGAGGTGAAAATATGGTTACAGCAGTAGTTGGAGCAAACTGGGGAGATGAAGGCAAGGGAAAAATCACGGATATGCTTGCCGAAAAGGCGGACATCATCGTGCGTTTTCAGGGCGGTGCCAATGCCGGTCATACAATCATCAATGACTACGGCAAATTTGCCTTACACACACTTCCGTCGGGTGTTTTCTATGACCACACGACGAGCATTGTCGGCAACGGAGTCGCCCTCGATGTGAAGAAACTGATAAAGGAGATCAACTCCATCGTGGAGAAGAATGTCCCCATGCCGAAGATCCTTGTCTCCGACAGGGCACAGATTGTCATGAGCTATCATGTCCTCTTCGACACCTACGAGGAAGAGAGACTTGCGGGAAGATCCTTTGGCTCTACGAAATCTGGCATCGCTCCGTTCTATTCGGATAAGTACGCCAAAATCGGTATCCAGGTCAGCGAGCTTTCCGATATGGATGAACTCCGCGTCAAGGTGGAGAACATTGTTCTGAAGAAGAACATCATGCTGAAATATCTCTACAATAAGCCGGAAATCTCAGTGGACGACGTGATGGCTGAGCTCGCAGAGTATAAGGAGATGCTTGCACCTTACGTCTGCGACACATCACTCTATCTCTACAATGCGCTGAAAGAAGGCAAGAGCGTTCTCCTTGAGGGGCAGCTGGGTACTATGAAGGATCCGGATCACGGCATTTATCCGATGGTCACGTCATCCCCGACACTCGCCGGCTACGGCGCGGTCGGTGCAGGTGTGCCTCCCTATGAGATCAAAAGAGTCGTGGCCGTCACAAAAGCCTATTCATCCGCGGTAGGCGCGGGCGAATTTGTCTCAGAGATTTTCGGTGATGAGGCCGAAGCGCTCCGCCGAGTAGGCGGATCCGGCGGCGAGTACGGAGCGACGACCGGCCGTCCGAGACGAATGGGCTGGTATGATTGCGTCGCTTCAAAATACGGCTGCCGCCTGCAGGGCGCGACAGATGTCGTCCTGACGGTACTTGACGCTCTCGGTTATCTGGATGAGATTCCGGTGTGCGTTGGCTACGAAATCGATGGAAAAATAACGACCGAGTTCCCGGCAACAACACTTCTCAAAAAGGCAAAACCTGTATATGAGGTGCTGCCCGGCTGGAAGTGCGAGATCACCGGCATCAGAAAATATGAGGATCTGCCGGAGAACTGCCGGAAATACGTTGAGTTCATTGAGGAGAAGATCGGCTATCCGATCACAATGGTCTCGAACGGTCCGGGAAGACAGGATATTATTTACAGGTAATGCGTGGGCGCGATCCGGAGATAAGAGAGGAAGACATGAGAAAACGCAGTTTGAGTATAGTAGCGATCGGCACCGCGTGCGTTGTTTTGCTCGGAGGCTGCAGCGGCATAAGCCAGCTTATGCCCGCACAGCAGGAGACACAGAGTGAATCTGTGCCGGAAGAATCGTCTGTCGCGGAAGTGGTCATAGACCCGGAGGAGCAGGCAAGACTTGACCTTCTGAATTCGCTGGAGAGTGTTTCGATTCCGACGACGACAGAGACCTCAAGGAAGAACGACAGCGGAGTCGCTGCACCCTATGAAAATGGCGCAGAAGAGGAGGACGAGTCTGCTGAAAGTGATGGGTCGAAAGTCCTGATCACCGGCGCCTGGCTCTCGGACGATGAGACAAAGCAGGAGTTCTACAGTGAAAATGACAGTCTTCAGCTGGCGGTACCGCTTGACTGGAAGAATCTGAACGGGCAGATAACGAATGACGACGAGGTGAACCAGAGCTTCAGTGTTCAGGTCGGGAACCCGGATCAGGCTGTGTTCTTCATGGCCAACAGTGAGAGCCGTCGGTACTCTCCGTTTATGTCGCTCGATGAGTACAGCAGCGCTATTGTTGCGGCTGTCTATAATTCCATGAGCGGCAGCGAAGTCTTTTCTAACGCGGAACTCGTGGAGACCGTAGACATCGAGTCCGATGTCGAAGATTTCGTGATAAGAAAGAGCGTGATCTCCGCTTCCTATGAGGACAATCCGATCGTGTATTATATCTACGCGGTGCAGGGAAACTATCGCTACTTCCAGTTCAACTGCTGGACTGCGGAAAGCCAGAAGGACAGCGCGGAGACAGTTTTTGACGAGATCGTACGCGGGTTCCATGAGCAGTAAAACGCTTCATATGTGAGTAAGACATGTAATGAGAGGCTGTCCGGACGACAGCCTTTTTTAGCCGGCAGCACGCCGCTCCTGCCAGCCATGCGCGGATATTATCTCATGGTCCGGGGCAGCAAATGCGGAAAGGAACACTTATGAAAAAAGTCAGACAAATAGCAGCCGTGATCGGAATCATTCTCCTTTTTGGCATGTACGCGGTTACTTTTATAGCAGCGATGGGCAGGAGTGATACAGCCCGGTCCCTGTTTCTGGGGTCGCTCGCGTGCACTGTCTTAGTGCCGGTCTTCCTGTATGTACTGCTCCTCGCTGCCAAGGTCATAAAGCCGGACAAGTCACCGGTCGTGGACACGATCATTTTCGATGTCGGCGGCGTGCTCGTAGATTTTCCGTGGATCCGGTATCCCTATATGATTGATATATCGGACGATGCCAGAGAGTATATCATGGAGCACGTCATCGAGTGCGGCATCTGGGCGGAGTGTGATCTCGGAAACGAGAGTTTTGAGGCTTTAGTTCAGAAATTCATAGCGCTGGGACCACAGTACGCGGAGGAGATCAGAGAACTTATAGAGACTATGTACACCTGCATCACAGTAAAACCGTTCACGGAGAGCTGGATCAGGGGGTTGAAGAACAAAGGATATCGGGTATATATTCTCTCGAACTGGTCGCAGCATGCCTACGAAAAATGTACGGAGAACGGCGTCCTCGATTTTACCCGCCTGACAGACGGCTGCCTCTGGTCTTTCACAGTCCATGAGCGTAAACCCGATACGCAGATTTACAGAACGCTGCTTGAAAAGTATAAAATAGACCCTAAAAGAGCAGTCTTCATAGATGATAATCCGGAAAATATCAGTGCCGCGCGCAAATGCGGAATCGGCGGCATTCTGTATGAATCCTATGAAAAAACCGTCGCCAGACTGGCCGATATCGGCGTCAGAGTATAGGCAGAAAGAGGTGAAATATGAAAAAGAAACTGACAGCGATACTTGTTACACTGACAATGATTCTTTCATGTCTTGTCCCCGCGTACGCCGCTGATTATGATGTTCCGCGCGCGGATATCGCCGCTGCCGATACATGGACGGAGCAGACCGGCGCGTCTGACATGGATGAACTGCCGGCGGACATTGCTGAAAACATCGGCGAGTACTATGAAGAAGAAGCGCCTGAGACGGAGGCAGCGAATCCGGAGGAGGCCAATGCGCCCGAAACTGAGTCGGATATTGAGAATGCCCCGGATGACGAACTCATGACGGACCCGTTCTACGATGAGATGACAGAGTCCGCTGCGGAGCTTCCGTCCGATGAGTCAGGTCCGTCTCTCGATGAATCAGGCCTTGCCCTCGATGAGGCAGCTCTCCCTTCTGATGAGTCGGGGCTTGCCGCGGCGGATATCACGGACGATGAGCTTGTCGGAGCCGGGTCCCTTCTTGCTGACGGGAAAACAGTCTACATAAGGAGTGCCGCAAATTCCGGTTACGTAGTCTGCATTGCAGGCGCTTCAACCGTGAACCACGCAAATGTGGAAGTGCGGAAAAATACCGCCTGCGCGAACCAGAAGTTCATGGTCCGGAAGCTCGACAATGGCAATTTTGTCTTCTACAATTTCAAGAGTTCAAAAGTTATAGGTGCTGCCAGTCATACGCCGATCTCCGGTCATAATGTTCATCAGTATGAGTATGTCGCCGCGACCAACCAGCAGTGGGTCGCGGTTGCAAATGCGGACGGCACGTATTCGTTCCTCAATGCGGCCAATAAAAAACTTGCCCTCGCTCTCAGCAGCGCAACTCCCAGGGAAAAAGTAAACATTCAGGTTACAACAAGATCGACGTCCAAGGCACAGAGGTTCACGCTGGCTGAGGCGCCGTTCGGACAATTTTCGGGATCATTTTCTCTCAGACCAGCCGCCAAGACATCAATGGCCGAGACGGTCGCTTCAAGCTCGAAGGCGAGCGGGGCAAAGCTGCAGCTTGGCAGCGCTACGGGCAGTGCGGCGCAGGTCTTCACTTTCCGGCGGGTCTGGGGTGGCTACTATCTTCTTATAAATAAGAACAGCGGCATGGTGCTCGGAACAGCGGGACAGGCCAGGACTGCCGGCACATATGTCAACCAGTATGAAAAGAAGGGCTGGAAATATCAGCTGTGGAAGCCGTTAAAAAACTCTGACGGAACTGTCACGTTTTATTCCCGGCTGAACAGCGATATGGTCCTTGACACCGGAGGGACCGGTTCCGGTACGAGACTTCGCATAACAAAGTACAAAGGCGCGGCGACCCAGAAGTTCCAGATCAAGGTTCCTGTTCAGGAACAGCAGGCGACTGCTTTCACCTGTCGGATACGATCTGCCTACAATACAGACCGCACGGTGCACCTCCTCGATAACAATACGGCCAATAATACGAATATTCAGCTGTATGACTATACCGGACATATCGCAAGTTCATTCAAGTTCGTGCCTGTCACTTATAAGGACAAATCGAATTACTATTACAGAATCGAGACAAACAACGGGAAGGTGCTCGATGTGAGCGGAGGCAAAGCGGCTTCCGGGGCTAACATCCGACAGATGACGTGGACAGGGGCAGCGGGTCAGATCTGGTTCCTCACATGGAACAGCGACGGAACGACCACGATCGGTTCCGCGCTGGGCACCGGGTACTGCCTGGCCGTCTCTTCGGCGACAGACAAGAACAAAGCCAATATAGTTCTGGCAGCCAACAAGGGTCAGTCGCATCAGAAGTGGTATCTTGCAGGTCAGATGATCAAAGCCTGCAGTATCAGTTCGGCCGACAATAATACTGTCACCGTCACGTCAAGTGGTATAAAGCCGGCGTCCGATGACGGAAAGGCCTACCTCTTTGCCGTAGCTCCGTATCAGGATACGCTTGGCGGCGCGTCACCGCTCACATCAGCAAGTCTGCAGACGAGCATGACGTTCAGGACAAGCCTGAATAAGAATTCTACATCCAGTCTGCTGCAGAAGAAATTCTATGTGGCTGTAAAGTATAAGGGAGTTTACCGGATTGCGAGCAACGGCTACTATATCACGAATCCGCAGATGGCCTCGACCAGACTGACAGCATTCCCGTCGCCTGCCCGAAAGACTAAAAAAGGTCTGAAGACGACGCTGAGAACTGTCGATATAAATCAGGCCAAAGCCCTGAATTGCAGCCATGTCGTCATCGATTTCCCGCTGGAGGTCTTCCTGAACGGCAGCTCATATTCCTATAAATATGAGGGTAAGACATACAATTTCAGCACGTCGGTCACCGGCTACAAGAATCTTATTAAGAACTATAACAGTGCCGGTATCGTTGTGACAGGCATATTCTACCTGAGCAACAGGTCGCTGACCGACTATATTCTTCCGTCCGCCGTGAGCGGTGCCCGGGCGGGCAAGGGCGTTATATTTGCCCTCAACACCGAGAACGGCAACAGAAAGAGGCTGGAAGCCCTCTTTGCGTGCCTTGCGGATGAGTGGACGAAGGATGGCTGTATGGTGGCCAACTGGGTCTTCGGAAATGAGACCGATCAATACATCACCTACAATTACAGCGGGAATCTTACATATGACCAGTATCACGAGGCATTCGCGGATGCGTTCAGAATGTTCAACGCATCTGTAAAGAGCAGATGGAGAAATGCGCGGACATATATCTCCCTCGACCACAACTGGGGCTTCCCGAATACGACCAAATGGACAACGAATTATAAGACGTATCCCGGTCTCTATCTCACGAAGGACTTTGACAAAGATCTAAAGAATCAGGGCGGCATTCACTGGGATATGGCCATGCACCCCTATCCGTCACCGGAGCAGGACTGCAAGGTCTGGATCAGAAGCAGCGCGGTCACGAACAGCGGTACTTCAAAGCAGATCACTCCGCTCAATATGAGCTACTTTGCATCGTACCTGAAGAAAACATACGGAAGCGGTATACACATCATACTTCCTGAGTCGGGACTGTCATCAAAATACGGTTCGGTCAACCAGGAGGATCAGCAGGCCTGCGCAGTCGCGTACTCATACTATCTCGCTGAGTTCAACAGCAACATTGACATGTACGGGTACCATCGCGAGATGGATAAATCCGGCGAGACGGCCGGCGGATGGTATATGGGACTTTACCATGCCGATGGAAGAGATACGTACGGAAAGCCAAAGAAGTCGGCCGATGTCTTCAAATATATGGACACTAAGAGTTACAGCTCACATGTCTCTTCTTATATGAAGAAATACCTGGGCACGAGCTGGACTTCAAAGATCCCCAATTGGAACCCTTCTAAGTTTAAGTAACTTGTCAAAACGGTAATCCTGTGCTATCATGCTTGGATGTACGGCACGGACTGCCGGTAAATATTATAGCAGGAGAAGAACAAATGTCAGAAAACGCCAATCAGGCACTGAACGAGGAGCTCAAAGTCGATCCGAAGACTCTCCTTGGCCAGTGGAGAAAAAAAGCATACGATCAGAACGCGGATAAAGGAACATTAAGGCGGTTCTGGAATGATTATTTCGAGATCGAAAAGAGAATCTACGCCCTTCTGCTCGAGGAGCCGGATACTGTTGTCAAGGGTACAGTGAAAGAGCTGGCCGATAAATTCAGTGTCGCCCTCGATGTCATGGTCGGATTCCTTGACGGTATCAATGATTCACTTGTTGAGCGCAACCCGATCGAGACGATGGATGAGAACACGGAAGTCAATCTCGGATTCGACAAGGAGCGCCTCTACAAGAATATGGTAGATGCCAAGGCCGACTGGCTCTATGAGCTTCCGGAGTGGGACGCGATCTTCACAAAGGAAAAACAGCATGAGCTCTATATGGAGCAGAAAAAGTCCGGAACGATCGTAAAGCCGAAGAAAATCGGCAGGAACGATCCCTGCCCGTGCGGTTCCGGCAAGAAGTATAAGCATTGCTGCGGACGAAACAAGTAAACTGAAAAACGGAAATTTATAAACCTGCTGCCACATTTGTGGCAGCGTGTTTGTTATATCATTAGGAGAGACAGATGACGAGATTATTGAAGAGAACGACTGCATGTCTGCTTACTGTTATGATGCTGGTTTCACTTGTTCCTTCGTACACTTCTGCGGCAGAGATGGGGAACGCACCGGATGATATCCTCATAGAGGACGCGGATGTCATAGATGACATGTCGGAAGTCCTTGATGAAGAGACGGCGGAATCCGATTTTTCTGAATACGATGAGGGCGATGCTCCCATGCCGGAAGAAGAGGATACAGAGGAAGAGACAGCCGGTGAATTCGATATTGAAGAGACAGTACCGGAGGAGACCGCAGGCACGGAAGCCGATGCCGAGGAATTTATAGGCATTTATAATCTGAGAGTTGTATGGCCGGATGGCGCGGTCAACAAGATCGAACTCAAGTATTACGGAAGCGACAGGGAAGATGTCATCAATAATATCACTGTCAAAGTCGCCGAAGAACTGAATAAGTTCGATGTTCATGAGTCGGAATACAACTGCGAATACACCTGGAACAGAAAAAAAAGCACTTCCGTTAAAGAAGAGAATAAGGATTCTTCCGGACTTGTGATTGACCGGAAGAGGATCACAACGGATTATTATGATGTTGTGGTAAAGACGATCCAGCCTGCATTTGCAGACGAACCGGACGACGTACAGGTGCTTGCCCACAGAGGAACTGTGAATGTGCCGGAGAATACTCTCTCCGCATTCAGAGTATCCGCGGTAAAAGGCTTTCACTATGTCGGCGCCGACCTCCACTTTACATCGGACGGAGTTCCGATGATCATTCATGACGCTACACTCAACAGAACGGCAAGAAACGCGGACGGATCAAAACTCAGTGAGTATGTGGATATCGAGGAGATTCCATATGCCGAGGCCAGAAAATACGACGTGGGATTATACTGCGGCGAGTTTTGGAGAGGCGAGAAGGTCCCGACATTTGAAGAGTTCATAAAGCTGTGCGCCAAGCTTGATCTCGAGCCGAATCTTCATCTGAAGTCATCCATTTATATGAAATATGAATGGCTCGCCGAGCTTGTGGATATAGTAAAAAGGAACGGAATGCAGGGCCGTGTCGTGTGGGCTGCTGATGATATTGACTATCTGAGGTATGTAAGGACGCTGGATCCGGTATCCGGTCTCGATATGATCGTCTACAGATGGGTGCCCTCCGTTATTTCGAAAGTCAGGGAACTCAAGACTGACACGAATTTTGTTGAGGTCGCGATCGGAAAATCTCTGTTCACGAACCGCATCGCATTGGCCTGCTACCGCAACGGAGTGTATGTGACAGCTCACGCCAACACTCCCGAGGAAGTGACGAAAGTGGACTCCACGGTCCGCCTGATATCAACGGATTATCTGCTCCCGGATGAAGTCAAAACTCTGGCGCGCCAGAGACCGTCGACAGGAGAAAAGACTTTCCAGACTCCCGCCGCGGGAACAGACTACAGGCTGCAGACATGCCTCAACCTCTCGATGATGTTCAGTATAAGAAGCAGCGCGCTCGCGTCACAGATGACCGTGAACAAGGTCCAGCAGTATACGGAGATGAATGATTTCCGCATGCGGCTGCTCGGAGACGGATACTATCAGATCCTCAATACCAGAAGCATGCTTACACTCGAGGTAAAGGGCGGAAGCACTTGCGACGGAGCGGCAATTATCCTCAATACATGGACGGGTGCCGACAAACAGAGATGGAAGATCGTAAAGAACACGAACGGCACTGTAACTTTGGTCAATAAAGCGAGCGGAAAGGCTATCCAGACAAAGAACGGAAAGCTGACAGCCGGCACAGTTCTGGTCCAGGCCACAAGGAACGGATCGGATGCGCAGCGGTTCTGGATGGTCAAGGAGCCGAATCAGGTCAAGGTAAATTATACAAAGAACTATTACATCGAAAGTAAGGGAGCTCCCGGTTTCGCGGTGAAAGTCAAGAATAATTCTACCGCAGCCTCGGCAAATATCTGTCTGGCGAAAAAGAAGACAGATTATAGTCTCAAATATCAGCTCATTTACAGCGGTGACGGCTATTATCGCATTATGAACTTGCAGACAAAAAAATTCCTGACGGTGAAGGGCAACTCCGCCGCCAGCGGTACGAATGTCGTTCAGGATGTATGGAAGAACGCCAGAGGGCAGCGCTGGATGCCGAAGCTGAATAAGGACGGTTCCTATACTCTGGTGTCAAAGCTCGGAACCTGTCTGCAGATCGACGCGGGCACGACCGTACCCGGCTCCGGAACAAATGTAAATGTCGGCAAGAGCAGCAACGCTGCAGCCCAGCACTGGAAGCTGGAAGCAGCCTGACAAAAGGAACAATAATTGCAGGAGGTGACAATATGATGAGAAGAAAGATCGCAATATGTATACTTGCTGTAAGCCTGATCGCCGTGGGCTGCGGACAGTCCGATAAGGCTGCGGTGCAGGCAACAGACTCAAAGGTCTCCGCTGAATCTTATGTATCATCCCCGGCCGACAGCAGCTCCGTTGCCGCTCCGGTCATGGAGTCTGCTGCAGAGAATCCGGAAGCGGTCCGCAATGAGCCGGATGAGAAGCCGGACGAGAACTCGGCAGGCAAGTCGGATAAGTGGGTCGATGTCTCCAAGGAGGATCCGGCAGACGAGGTCTCTTCTGATCCTACTCTCGGTGAAGGCTTTAGTGTCATTCCAGGAGATGTCATCACTGTCTCTCAGGATTCCAAAGAAGTCAAGGTGGGCGAGACCGTGACGGTCGAGTCACCGCGGGGAACCTTCGATTTGACGATCGATTCGATCCGTCTGACGGATGAGCGCTCGGCGGGCATCCGGGCTGACCGCGTCGTTGAGGTCACGTACACGTATGCCAACACGCACAATTACGCGGATCTCCTCGTCGGGGATACATGCTTCATGCTCTCGGATTCACAGGGGAGAGCCTGCGCGCCGTACATTTTTGACCCGACAAGCGGGGATCATCCGCAGCCTATGCCGATCGGCCAAGGTGAGCAGTTCACAAGCTCGTTCGGATTCATTCTGCCGGAGGACAGCGACGCTTCCGTGACACTTCTCTACAAAGCAAGCTTTGAGGATCCGAACAGCTTCGAGTTCAATGTGAAGGCGGATCTGTGAGGAAGTGAGAGTCACAGTTCAGACGTGTTGTCACGGAGTTCATGAACCGGCGCAAAGATCATCTTCATCGAAAAACGCAGGTCCTTCCCTGCGAGCCAAAAAAGTGCGTCGCACTTTCTGGTCTCTCGGTCAGACCCGCAATGTTTTTCTCACGAAGATGGATACTTTGCTGCCGGAAATGGACTGTATGAACAACATGTCTGAACTGTCACGAACCGGGCGCAAAGATCATCCTCATCGAAAAATGCGGATTTTCCCAAAATGTGCTTGACGTCCCTGATGGCGCATGCTATATTAGTGAAGTTGAAAAACAAGCAGAGCCACGCTCTCACCCCGGCGCAATCGCGCGACCGGGCGTTCATAGATAAGTACTTAAGAGGTATTCTATGACCAGGTGGCTTTGTGTCGCCTGGTTTTTCTTTGTCGGAGAGGGCATCGCATCTCGGGATGATCATGACCCGGGCCGGGCGTAGACAGTGGTTTTACTTCAGTTTGTTTTATGGAGGGTAGAAAGATTAGCGAATTAATGATTAACGGACAGATCAGAGACCGCGAGGTTCGTCTGATCAGCGAAAACGGTGACCAGCTTGGCATTATGCCGACATCACGAGCTCTGCAGCTTGCTGAGGAAGCAGGTCTGGATCTGGTTAAGATCGCTCCGAAAGCGCAGCCGCCGGTCTGCAAAATCATCGATTACGGCAAGTATCGCTATGAGCAGACCCGAAAGGAGAAGGAAGCCAGAAAGAAGCAGAAGATCGTCGAGGTCAAGGAAGTGCGCATGTCTCCGAATATTGACGAGAATGACCTCAACACAAAGATCGCTGCTGCCCGCAAGTTCATTGAGAAGGGCAACAAAGTAAAAGTGAGCATTCGTTTCCGTGGACGAGAAATGGCCCATACAAATCAGAGCCGTCCGATGATGGAGGATTTTGCGGCTAAGCTTTCTGATATTGCCAATGTCGAAAAGCCGCCCAAGATGGAAGGCCGCTTCATGACTATGTTCCTTGCAGAAAAGAGTAAAAAGTAACCCTGGCACAGTCTGCCTGTGCCGTGTCTATATATAAGGCAAGTTACTAAACCAAAGAGAGGAGATTAACACCATGCCGAAAATGAAGACCAAGAGAGCCGCAAAGAAGCGCTTTCATGTAACTGGAACTGGAAAGCTGAAGAGAATGAAGGCCTATAAGAGCCACATCCTTACCAAGAAGTCTGCAAAGACAAAGAGAAACCTGCGTAAGGCAACTATTACGGACCATACAAACGCACAGGTAATGAAGAGACTTCTGCCGTACGATTAATTTTCAGGAGATTGTGCGAGTCCAAGGCTTTTTTGTCGGATCACACCAGACTATTGAGAGGAGTATTAGAAAATGGCAAGAATTAAAGGTGGCTTAAACGCCAAGAAAAGACATAACCGCGTTCTGAAGCTTGCAAAAGGCTACTATGGCGCAAGATCAAAACAGTACAGAATTGCTAAGCAGTCCGTTATGCGTGCTCTTACAAGCGCATATGCAGGCCGCAAGCAGAGAAAGAGAGACTTCCGTAAACTCTGGATTGCTCGTATCAACGCTGCATCCCGTATTAACGGCCTTTCCTACAGCCAGTTCATGCATGGCCTCAAGCTCGCAGGCGTGGACATGAACCGCAAGATGCTCGCTGACCTCGCTGTCAACGACGCAGAAGGATTTGCAACTCTCGTAGAGCTCGCTAAGAGCAAGCTTGCTTAATCTGAATAACCATGAGGGCTGTCTCATAATGCAGCGAAGTGTGTGCCGACCCATGACCGATCCGGTCGCGGCTCCTTGTTGTATTATGTGACAGCCCTTTTTCCAATATGGAGCCGATATGGATTTATTTGATTACATGCAGAAGAAAAAGCAGGAGACGGAATCTCCGTTGGCCAGCAGGCTGCGTCCGCGCACACTCGATGAAGTGGTCGGTCAGCAGCATATCATCGGCAAAGGGCGGCTCCTCTACCGGGCGATCCGGGCGGATAAGCTGACCAGTGTCATTTTTTACGGTCCTCCCGGGACAGGAAAGACAACGCTTGCCAGGGTGATAGCCAACACGACTAACGCAAACTTCCGCCAGATCAACGCGACAACATCCGGAAAGAAGGATATGGAGCAGGTGGTCGCCGACGCGAAGGAGGCAGCGGGAGGTTTCGGCAGGCGGACGATCCTCTTTATCGATGAGATCCACAGGTTCAATAAATCCCAGCAGGATTATCTTCTTCCGTTCGTCGAGGACGGGACCCTGATTCTCATCGGCGCTACGACCGAGAACCCTTATTTTGAGGTCAACTCGGCTCTCCTGTCAAGGAGCACGATTTTTGAGCTCCATCCGCTATCGAAGGAGGATGTGGCAGTTCTGATCGACCGGGCTATGACGGACAGGGAGAGAGGTCTTGGAGCCATCCGCGCGAGGCTGCTGCCTGAAGCCAGAGATTTTCTGGCGGACGCAGCGGGCGGAGACGCGAGGAGCGCTCTGAACGCAATTGAGCTGGCTGTCATGACGACGGAACCCGACGAGAACGGGGAGATCGTTATTGACCTCGCCACAGCCTCGGACTGCATCCAGAAGCGTGCTGTACACTATGACAAGAACGGTGAACAGCATTATGATACGATCTCGGCATTTATTAAGAGTATGCGGGGATCTGATCCGGACGCCGCGGTCTATTACCTGGCTAAAATGCTCGCTGCCGGCGAGGACATCAAGTTCATTGCCCGCAGGATTATGATATGTGCCGCGGAGGATGTCGGCCTGGCAGATCCCAATGCGCTTGTCGTTGCCTCCGCCGCAAGTCTTGTCGTGGAGAGAGTCGGCATGCCGGAGGCGAGGATACCCCTTGCCGAGGCGGCCATATACGTTGCCAACGCGCCGAAAAGCAATGCAGCCTACGAAGCCATTGGACGAGCGCTTGACAATGTGGCCCACGTTAAGACTTCGGTGCCGGGACATTTGAAAAATATCCATGCGAACGGCGAGGGAGATGTCCCGCAGGCCGTCGGTTATAAATACGCGCACGACTACCCGGATCACTGGGTGGAACAGCAGTATCTGCCCGATGAGATTAAAGATGAACAGTTCTACGTGCCGGGCAGTATCGGACATGAAGCGGAGACAGTGAGAAGACTTCGGGAAATAAAACAGAGGGAAAAACAAAATGGCTGACGCACAGACAAAATATAAACTGATCATCCTGTATATGCTCCGCAAGGTCACATTCCCGCTCTCGAACTCTCAGATCACGGAGTTCATGATCGAGAAGGAATATACGGATTATTTCCACATTCAGGAAGCCCTGAACGACCTGGTCGACTCCAAGCTCATTGTGTTGGACCAGATCAGGAACACGACACAGTATGAGGCGACCCTGGACGGAGAGAAGACGCTGGAATACTTCTCTTACATGATATCCAACGATATCAAGGCGGAGATCGACGCTTACATGAGAGATAATGCGTTCGAGCTTCGAAACGAATCCAGCACCAGAGCGGATTACCGCCAGACAGGCAACGGGGACTATGCGGTCACCTGCACGGTGAAGGAGGGGAATGAGTCCCTTATCGATCTGACCTTCACGGTCCCGATGGAGGAGGAGGCCGAGAGGGTGTGCTCGAAGTGGCCGGAGAAGTCTCAGGAAATCTATATGTACATCATGGAGAAGCTACTATAAAACAGAGAGCTGCGAGAATGCGCACAGATAGAAGTAAAAGTGCGCCGCGAGGCTGTGCTGTAAGAGATCTCAAATTACTTTGGAAGATGTCAGCTGATGCTGACCAGAGTCCCGTTCCAAGTTTTGTAAGTCAGATTTGAATAGTGCAACAGAATTACTTTCGCAGATTTTGAGGCAGTTCAGGTGAGCTGTTTTAGATGTGTGTTACAGGCGCAAAGCATCTATCTTCGTGAGAAAAACATTGCTGGTCCGACTGAGAGATCGCAAAATGCGAAGCATTTTGCAAGCTCGTAGGGAAGGGACCAGCGTTTTTCGATGAAGATGATGCGTGCGTCTGCCATGAAACTTCGGTACAGCTCAGCTGAACGGGGTGTACAGCTCAGTTGAACGGGGCGTACAGCTCAGCTGAACGGGGTTAATATGTTTAAAAATTTAAAATTTTACAGTGATAAAGTGTTTCTCTTGATTTTAGCGGTTCAGCGTGTTAAGATACTAAAAGACACCATAAACTGATTCATATTAGGAGAGAACATATGAATAAGAAACTTCACACCGAGGCGGTAGACAGCCTGTTCGATGCTATATTGAGCCTCGAGACCCGTGAGGAATGTTACGCTTTTTTTGGTGATGTATGCACAATAAACGAGATATTGTCATTATCTCAGCGATACGAGGTGGCAGGGATGCTGCGGGCTAAACAGACGTATCTGGATATCTCAGAGAAAACAGGTGCTTCAACCGCGACGATCAGTCGTGTCAACCGCTCATTGAACTATGGCAATGATGGCTATGATATTGTCTGGGCGAGACTTGGCAATAAGGAAAAATGAACAGTGTGCACGGAGGAGCTGCCGGCGGGCAGCTCTTTTTTTGAGTAAGCATCACACGTGACAGCGAAGGCGGAGCCGGCTCTGTCCAAAGTATCAGTCAACATGGTTTCTATACCAACACTATGTCAAAGATTGGGGAAAAGAACACTATGGCAGTGGGTAAAGAAAAAATCATTGAACTTAAGAACATTACAAAGACGTATGACAATGGATTCACCGCGGTATCAGATTTTAATCTGTACGTAAAGCGCGGTGAATTTATCACGTTTTTGGGTCCTTCCGGCTGCGGCAAGACGACAACGCTGCGCATGATCGCCGGTTTTGAGCTCCCGTCTTCCGGCACTATCCTTCTTGACGGGAAGAATATTGCCGATCTGCCGCCGTATGAACGTCCGATCAACACGGTCTTTCAGAGGTATGCGCTCTTTCCTCATATGAATATTTATGAGAATATAGCGTTCGGCCTTCGCCAGAAGAAGATGCCGGAGGATGTCATATCGAAAAAAGTGAAAAAGGTCCTTGACCTCGTCGACCTGGAAGGGTTTGAGAAGCGATCTGTCTCCACCCTTTCCGGCGGTCAGCAGCAGCGTATCGCGATCGCTCGTGCCCTGGTCAATGAACCGGAGATCCTTCTCCTCGACGAACCTCTGGGAGCTCTTGATCTCAAGATGAGAAAGGAAATGCAGCTCGAACTAAAGGAGATGCACAGAAATCTGGGCATCACCTTTATCTATGTCACTCATGACCAGGAAGAAGCCCTGACCATGTCCGACACTATTGTTGTCATGTCTGAAGGCCGTATCCAACAGATCGGAACGCCGGAGGATATTTATAATGAGCCGAAGAACGCATTTGTAGCTGACTTCATCGGAGAGAGCAACATTTTCAACGGCATCATGACCGGCAAGCTGCGCGCCCGCTTCTGCGGAGGCGAGTTTGCGTGCGTCGACGACATCGAGGAGGGCACGCTGATCACCGCAGTCGTCCGGCCTGAGGATGTCATCATCACTGCCCCGGAGGATGGAACGATTCGCGGCCATGTTACCTCGGTCATCTTCAAGGGAATACACTATGAGATCACAGTCGAATCCGGCAAGAGCGAGATGCTGGTCCAGTCCGTAAGATCCCAGAAGGTCGGCGATTACGTCGGCATGAAGGTCGACCCGGACAACATTCATATCATGATCGCCGAGGATCACACGAATTACTTTGCGGCGGATATTAATGCTGAGCACAGGCTCGAGTACAACAATAAAGTCCTTGACACGAGCGTGACCAAGATCATTCCCGGCAGCAAGCGCGATGCAAGCGGGAACATTATTGATTCGAGAGGGGACGTGATCGATCCGACAAAGACCAAGATCATGATCGCGATCCAGCCTCAGGATATCCAGATGACCGACCAGGTAGATGAAGGACTCGTTGACGGTCATATCAGCAACCTGATCTACAAAGGCGATCACTACAGCTATGTAATCCACACTGATATCGAGCAGGATTTCATCGTCGATGACGAATATCTCTGGAATATGGGAGATCACGTAGGTCTTATCATGCCGATCGAAAAGATGTCCTTCTCTCTGAAAAAATAAAGGAGACCGGCCATGAATGTATTTAGATTTTCCAGAAAGACTCTGGGTATTCCATATGCGCTGTTCCTTCTGCTGTTCGTCGTAGCGCCGCTCATCGTGCTCTTTTACTACGCTTTTACGAACGGCCAGGGACAGTTCACGATTGCCAACTTTACCGGATTTTTCTCAGATCCCAACACTCTGGGAACTCTCTGCTACAGCTTCGCGATCGCGCTGGTCACGACACTTGTCTGCCTAATGATCGCGTATCCGACAGCGTATATACTGGCGAAGAGCAACTTAAAGAAAAAGTCGGTCCTCGTCATGCTCTTCATCATGCCGATGTGGATCAATTTCTCTCTGCGCATCACAGCGCTCAAGGAGATCCTCACCCTGATCGAAGGCAATCTGGCCTATTACCCGTTCGTGAACGCGGTCTGCGGTATGACCTACGACTTTCTCCCGTTCATGATCCTTCCGCTTTACAACACGATCTCCAAGCTGGATGATTCATTGATCGAGGCGGCTAAGGATCTGGGTGCAAATGAGCGCGCGGCCTTCTTCAAGATCACCCTCCCGCTCTCGGTACCCGGTATTATCAGCGGCGTTTCAATGGTCTTTTTGCCGGCTATGACGAACTATGTCGTTCTTGATATGCTTTACAACAGCACTTACATCATGGGTTCTCTCATCGGAAGTTACTTCGCGGCCTACAACTGGCACGGCGGCTCGATGATCGCCCTGATTCTTCTCGCTATCATCTGTGCCTTCACGCTTCTCACGAGAGGTATGGAGGATGATGACCAGACGATCGGAGGTGCACTGTTATGATAAAAAAATTTAGCACGCTGTTTATAGTGCTGGTCCTGGTATTTATGTACGCGCCGATCCTGATCCTCATGGCTTACAGTTTCACCAGCGCGACGACAATCGGCGCGATTAGAGGATTTTCGCTGCACAATTATGTGACCCTTTTTACAACCCCGGATCTTCGAAATATGATCTTCGGAACGGTCCTGCTTGCGCTGGTATCTGCAACGCTGGCTACTATACTCGGGACTATGGGAGCGATAGGAGCTTTCTATTCGAGCAGAAAGGTTGATTCCTTCATCAGCACGATGAATCAGATCCCGGTCGTCAACGCCGATGTCGTGACGGGCTTTTCGATCTGTATTCTTCTGGTCGTTGTTTTCGGTGTCAGCAAGGACACATTCATTCCTCTAGTCGTAGGACATGTAACCCTGTGCGCGCCGTTCGTGTATCTGTCTGTCGTACCGAAGCTCAAACAGATGGATCCCAGCATCTATGAGGCAGCCCTTGACCTCGGAGCGACGCCGCCTGTGGCCCTTCGAAAAATCGTTATCCCGCAGATCGCTTCGGGTATTGTTTCTGGCTTCGCGCTTGCTGTCACGCTCTCATTAGATGATTACTTTGTGGCGACATATACGAAGCCGGCGACATTTGATACAATCAGTACCTACGTAGTCAATGCGACCAAAGGTGCGCAGACTACGATCAAGACTGCTCTCTGGGCTCTGTCCACAGTCATCTTCGTCGTTGTAATTCTGGTCGTCGCCGTAGCTAACCTGCGTGCTGACAGAGAAGAAGAGAGGGCCGGCGCATGAGAAAAAATGTATTTGTAAAACTGTGTGCAGCAGTTCTTTGCGGGCTGATGATCGCATCACTCATCCCTGCGCAGAGTGTGTGGGCGGCTGCGGACGGTAAGGAAAAAATAGTTCTTCGAGTATGTAACTGGGAAGAATACATAGACCTTGGCGACTGGGACGAGGAAGAGACGATCGATCTCGAAAGCGGCGACATCATCGGTGAAAACTCCCTGGTCGAGGACTTTGAAGAATGGTATTAC
>JAFWIM010000194.1 GCA_017514845.1 Lachnospiraceae bacterium | reverse complement strand
TCAAGAGATATTTCGGACTGGTTTTCCAGCAATTCAATCTGTTCCCGCACTACTCGGTACTCAAGAATATCACGGATGCTCCGATCCATGTGCAGAAGCGACCTAAAGATCAGGTCCATGCGGAGGCAATGGAGCTCCTTCGGAAAATGAATCTTGAGAACCGCGCTGACGCGTATCCGTGCCAGCTTTCCGGCGGTCAGCAGCAGCGAGTCGCGATCGCAAGAGCCCTTGCCTTAAAGCCGGAGATCCTCTTCTTTGACGAGCCGACCAGCGCGCTCGATCCGGAGCTCACCGGCGAAGTCCTGAAGGTCATCCGTCAGCTTGCGGAAGAGAAAATGACGATGGTCGTCGTCACGCATGAGATGCCATTTGCCCGCGCGGTCAGCAACAGAGTTATCTTCATGGACAAAGGCGTTATTGTTGAGCAGGGCGATCCGGAAGAAGTATTCGGCAATCCGCAGCAGGAGCGTACAGTCCAGTTCCTGCGCAATTATCAGCGATGAAAGTAGAGTATACCGTTCTCGACCCTACCGGGAACATAACGATTCTTGTGACAAGTTCGGTGGAAATCTCTCTCCAGCCGTCTGTCGCCTCAAAACTCATGGAGCTTGTGCCGGAGACCGAGCAGGTCGGCTTTCTGTCCGAGGCAGAAGGCTGTGACATTGCGCTTCGCATGGCGGGCGGTGAGTTCTGCGGAAATGCGTCTATGTGCGCAGCGACTTATTATGTCAATGAACAAGGCTTTGAAAAGTGTCCGGTGACTCTTCGCGTATCGGGAGCGGATGGAACTGTCGCGGCCGAGATCGAACGGCTTCATGAAGGGAAGTGGCGCGGGACGGTGGACATGCCTCGTCCTGTAAAACAGGAAGTTGTCGATCTGCCCGGAGCGGGCGAACTTCCGGTGGTGTCATTTGACGGAATCTCTCATGTGATCTATGAGGTATCAGATTCGAAACCTTCGCGCGCTGAGGCGGAAACCCTGGTCTGCGAGTGGTGCCGGTATCTTGGCGTCGATGCGCTTGGCATTATGTTCCTCAATACCGAGGCAGCGTCCATGACACCTCTCGTGTACGTGCCTGCGGCGGGTACCCTTTTCTGGGAGAATTCCTGCGCGAGCGGCACGACGGCCTGCGGAGCCTACGTTGCGGCAAGGTCCGGCGGACCGGTCTCGTTGTCGCTTCGTCAGCCCGGCGGCAGTCTTGAAATCAGAGTCAGTGAAGACGGAGCGTTTGGGCTTTCGGGGACGGTTTGCATCACGCATTCAGGCAGCGCCGAAATCACAGTGTGATAACAACAAAAAATCGGTCATCAGCCAGGTGCAATTTAATGCACGAGACTGATGACCGATTTTCTCTTTCTACTGGCCCTGCAGAGCACAGATATAATCTCTGACTCAGAAATCAATCTTGTGACGCAAGTCTGGATGCGCGCGCAAAGTGACATTCACCTTCATCGTAACAGTTCAGGCAGGCTGTTCTTATGTTACGTTTCCGGCAGCAAAACATCCATCTGCGCTTTTCGATGAAGATGATGTTTGCGCCGGTTCTTGAAGCCGGGGGCAGCCTGCCTGAACTGTTACGTCTTCTCCAAATCTTCTGCAAACGCCACCGAAAATCTCCTCGCGGCATCCGCGTACATATGGCCGTCCCAATCCGCAAATAGCTCGGAGTCCGTGAACTCGCGCCTTGCTTCGAGCAGATCCCCGTCTGTGTAATTCATGTAAGTGAAATCGTACGTTTTGCTGAGCGCCTCCATCTCCGCGCCGGCGGATGCGTAGCTTAACTCATTGGCAGCCAGCGTCTCCGCAGGGACCGGTGTCGTCACGACGACGAGCTCTATGCCCTCGCGCCGGCAGAACTCCGCGATGCGGATGAAATAGTCCCTGGCTTTGTCCTGAATCATGTCATCGGACCAGTCGCGGGGGATGATCTCATCGTCCCACTTGCCGGGCTTTACGGCTATGAAGCCGTCAGCCTCTACCGTCTGGGTGGCGGAATCGAAGGTTCCCGTGCCAAAGTTTTTGTAGTCGTCACTTCTTTTTACAAATAGATTTCGCTCTATGTCGGAAAGCTGAGCCCTGTAGAAATACCAGGGAGCGATGGAAGTCCTGAAGTCCGCCTTCCACATTTTTGCGAAGAAGTACTGAACTTTGGCTTTTCCCGGCTGCATCTCCGTGTATGTGCCCGCATAGTTGGCGCTCACATCCTGGGCGGTGATCCAGTAGTTGGGATCGAACTCGTAGATCAGTCTGTTCGGCTTGTGTTTTCCGGCTGCGTCCTTCAGGAAGAAGTAGCTGTCAACCGGGTACTCCTCGCCCTGAGCCGCATTGAAAGCGCTCCTGCCGGTCACGGAGGAGATGGCGGACGGCGAAAGGTCTGTTCCTGCGTGGGACGAGCCCAGGATCAGGTCATCGAAAGTCTCGGTCTCGATCTTGTGGACCTTGTACCTCGTAAAGGTGTAGGGGACCAGCAGATAGTTCAGGTACGTATTGACCGCAAAGAGCACAGCGATAAAAATGACCGGCACGAGGATTCTCTTAAAAATTCGCATAGATGAACCCTCCCTGTGAAAGCGGTTTGTTGCCGATGACTACAAGTGACATAAGAAGCAGGAACAGCACAAGGCAGCGAATGACGATGGGCTTCTTCATGAGAAGGGAACGCGTATCGATCTTTCGCTCGCGCAGAATGCTGTGAATGAGCACCACAAGGCAGCCGAAGAGAGCTGCGATGAGCGGGGCATAAGCCGAGCCTGCCCATGTAGATGAGGCATCGATCATATCCACTCCAATGCGGAATTTTGTGATGCTGTCCCGCAGCATAATGAGAGCCTGGTGCGTGCTGCCGGCCCTGTCAAGATACCAGCTGATATTGACAAGAATGAAGGTCCTTATGACCTGGAAACAGTAGAACGGTCTGCTGTCTTTTTCTATGCCGAATTTCTTTTTCCAGTCGCGGTAATTCTTAGCCAGAAGACCGGAGATACCTATGATCACGCCGTTGTAGAGACCGTAGAAAATGTTATGCCAGGCAGGTCCGTGCCAGATACCGACGACGAGGAAGACAATGATATTTGCAAGACAGATCGGAAGTGCACGGCCGATGTTCTTGCCGAATTTAGTGCGGCACCATTTGCCGAACTTACCCATCCAGCGGGACAGGGTAACGGGGTAGAAGAGATAATCCTTCATCCAGGTGCCGAGCGTGATATGCCAGCGATGCCAGAAATCCGTGATGGATGTGGCGAAGAACGGCTGGGTAAAGTTCTCGTCCAGGGTGATGCCGAGCATCTCGGCGATGCCGATGACAATGTCTATACCGCCGGAGAAATCCGCATACAGCTGGGCTCCGTAAAGGAGAATTCCCATGATCCCGTAACCGGGCATCGTATTGTAGTTGTCGAATATGGCGTCGACGTAGAGGACTGCGTTATCCGCGATGACGATTTTCTTAAAAAAGCCCCAGACGATGCGGTAGAGACCGCGCTCGATGCGGGCCATGTCAAATTCCCGCTCTGCGTAGAGCTGATCAGCAAGACGGCTGTACCGCCCAATCGGACCCTGCATGATCTGCGGGAAAAATGCGAGGAATAAAGCGAACCGGAAGGGGTTCCGCTCCGCCTTACAGCGTTTCCAGTGGACGTCGAGCAGGTAGCCTGTAGCCTGGAATGTGTAGAAAGAGATTCCGAGGGGCAGGAGGAGCTTCATCTCGCGGATATTTGTCCCGAAAAGACCGTTAATGTTGCCGAGGATGAAATTGGTGTACTTGATAAACGCGAGCATTCCGAAGTCAGCAAGCAGCACGGCGGGCACTGCCCACCGGGCGCCGGCCTCCACCCAGAGACCGCCGAGGTAAGTCACGGTCGTCGCGAACAGGA
This sequence comes from Lachnospiraceae bacterium, assembly GCA_017514845.1. GTDB lineage: Bacteria > Bacillota > Clostridia > Lachnospirales > Lachnospiraceae > Chordicoccus. The sequence goes on along the minus strand of JAFWIM010000194.1, from coordinate 944 downwards.
TGAAGAAGAGATAGGATGGTCCGGCTGCCAGATAGTAGACATAGGAAAAGACCAGCAGCCAAACCCACTGGTACTTTTTCGGAATCATATAGTAGCCTGCCGCGCAGACCGCGGTGAAGACCATGAACTCTATGGAGACAAATGACATAGATTAGCCCTGAAGGCGCTGCACCATTTCATAGATCGCAGCCGCTGAGTTGAAATTCTCCGGGATAATTTCCGCCGGGGAGATCCGGATATCGAACGCATCCTCGAGCTCGCTGATGATTGAGAGGATTGCAAATGAATCCAGAAGCTCATCGTCGATCAGTGTATCACATGTTTCATAGTCGTTGTCCGGCTGAATCTCTTCCAAAATCTGTATAACTTCATCCATAATTAAAATCCTCCGTTTGAATTTTATCTCTAAGTAATATGAGCGAGTCGCCGCATTTGCGATAGACACGCGGCAGGTCGCGGCTAAGAAAGAGGCTGATGCCCTCCGTGACCGAGTATGCGCCGACATTCATGAATACAAGTATATCATCCACTTCGGGATGTTGCAACGGAACCTCTTTGACGATCACGTCATTGATGGTGCAGAGGGAACCGCAGATTGTGCAAATTTCTCTGTCTGAGCCTGGGTCCGTATCAACCCGGGCAGTCACTGAGCTGCCGGCTTGTGCAACTGTGCTGCCCGCCGGTGCAGCAGCCGGCAGCGGGACTTCCCCGCCTTTATCCAGCATGTAGGGCAGCTTCATTGCCATCATCTGTCCGAAGTAGTTTACCTGGTGGATGCCACCGTCGCAGATGAGATAGTTAATGCCGCGGTTCGTCTTCATATCCATGATCTTTGTTATGTAGGAGCCGCAGGAAGCTGCAATGTAGCGCCCCATTTCAAGGGAAATCCTGCCCTTCCAGTTCATGGACATGAGAGATTCATAGAGCTCACCTAACAGCTCCTC
>JAFWIM010000193.1 GCA_017514845.1 Lachnospiraceae bacterium | reverse complement strand
GCCAGGAAGGAGTACGGGGAAACGGTGCTCAGGAAATATTACTGGAAACCGTATTTCTGGTCAGACAGCTATTTCGTAACGACGGTCAGCGAGAATTCCCTTACAATGGTCCAGGAATATATCCGGGGCCAGTAAGTTTGACCTGGCATTCACCCACGCCCATGCGGTGTGGCAGCTCCTATGGACGTGGTACTCTGCTGCTACGCTTCATAGATAAGATAAAAGCACCCTCGGATCGAAAGTTTACGATAGCCTGAGGGTGCTTTTTTAGGTTGAATTTTGACGCGAAGGCAACTCAAATGCTCTCCAGCATTTTCACAATAATCCGGCTGGAATTATCAGCAGCCTTGTCTGCCATATTTTCGTAGGATTCATGAGCAAGACCATCTGCCTTGTCAGACATTGCTCTTATGACAACAAAAGGCATTTCATACTCAGAACACACCACCGCAATCGCGGCGCCTTCCATCTCACAGGCGATGGCGTGGAAATCATTCTGAAGCACCTTCACATATTCCTCTGATGCGATGAACTGATCTCCGGTAGCAATTATCCCCTTAAAGACATGTTCTTCGCCAAGAACCCTGACAGCGGAATCATATGCCAACCGCACCAGCTCCGGATCACATGAATAATAGCCATGGTCTCCACCATATCCTTCATACCATTCGAATCCATCATTTGTAATCTGCCCGTAATCATGTTGGACAAGCTCCGTCGCAACAACGACATCGAGGACCTTTGTTTCGTCACCTACACCGCCGGCGATTCCTGTGAAGAGGACCTCCGACAAGTTGTATGTATCCAACATCACAGCAATGCCTGCCGCTGCCCGCACCTTTCCTATGCCGGACTTAACAATGACCACCTGCTTTCCGCAGAGCTCACCCACGTGGAAATCCATATCACCTATGTGATCCACATGGTCAATATCAGCCTGCTTGAGAAGCAGCGCAATCTCATTATCCATTGCCGAAATAATGCCGATAATGCCCTCCTCATTCACCTCTTCCGATTCACTCCCCTGTGTATCGACAGGTGCATCAGCTGAAGAATTTGTGCATCCGAAGCACATAAAGCACATAGCAATAATCACTAAAAGCGTTGTCATTCTTTTTTTCATTTTTACTTCTCCGCTATTTTGAATTTCTGAATATGAGGCAGCTACACAAAACAGTGTCCTGCTGACCTATGGGGCAACACATGATTTAACAAGATGACCTTCATGACAATTTTTATGGCTCGTACACAATATCATGATTCGAGATTCCATAAAATCTCAAGCATGTATTTAATCGAAAAGCAAGCTATTGTATAATAGTATGAACAGCATGCAGCAAATGATGCTGCCCAGCCAAAAGACCCCTTGCGGCAAATGATGCCGCCCAATGAACAGGAACTGCCTAAAGCAGAAATCGCCCGCTAGCAAAGGAACTCACACAATGGACTACACACATCACTACATATCCCCGCTCGGCGGAATCACGATGGCCTCCGACGGAGAATACCTGACCGGACTCTGGTTCGACGGCCAAAAATACTTTGCGGATACACTCTCCGCGCAGCACGAAGAAAAGGATCTGGATGTATTTCGCCGGACGGATCTTTGGCTTGATATATACTTCAGCGGAAAGAATCCGGATTTCACACCGCCGCTCCGCATGATAGGAACCGAGTTCAGGCAGGAAGTCTGGCAGATCCTTCTTACCATCCCGTTCGGAAAGACTATGACCTACGGTGAGATTGCGAAGATTCTTGCCGACCGGCACAAAGTTCAATCTATGTCAGCTCAGGCTGTCGGCGGCGCGGTAGGTCACAACCCAATCTCGCTCATCGTCCCCTGCCATCGAGTGATCGGAACAAACGGAGCCCTCACCGGCTATGCGGGAGGGCTCGAAAAAAAGGCCTGGCTTCTTGATATGGAAACTCAATCCTCAGTAATCTTCACTACGAACGCCTTGGTATAGCCCTCGTAAGGCTGGGCCAGTCCGATGGACCACCCGTGCATATCGGCGATCATCTTGCAAATGGAAAGCCCCAGGCCGCTGCCTCTATCCCCACTTCTCGATGTATCGCCCTTCACAAAGGGTTCGAAAAGCTTTGCAGCCTGACCTTCTATGGGAACACCGCTGTCGGCAACCGCCAACAGCTCAGCGCCGGCTATGCGCTTCACAGAGACTGCTATTCTCGTTCCCGAAGGATTGTGTCGCATTGCGTTTACGAGAAGATTATTGATGAGGCGGCCTGCCTGCGACCTGTCCAGACTCACAACGAAGGGAGTCTCCGGAATGTCAGCTATAAGCTCCATGCCGGCCTCCTCCACATCCGTGTACAGAGAGGCTGCGATTTCAGCGACCAGCGCGTTGACATCGCAGTCTTTTTTATTCAGCTTATAGTCTGTGCTTCCGAGCTTTACGTAATCAAAAAGAAGATTGATGAGCTCACTCATGCGCTCTGATTTTCTGCGAATGGCTTCCAGATATTCTTTCTGCTGGGCAGGTTCCTTCACCATACCGTCACTTAGAGCTCCCGCATATCCGGCAATCGTGGTAATCGGGGTCCGAAGGTCATGGGCAAAATCCGAGAACATCCGGTTCCTCTTTGCGGCATAGGCATCCCTCTCCTTCTCGCGCTGCTCTTCCAGTTCATTCACACGCCGCGCAACGAGCCACGCGTAGACCATTACCCCTGCAGCGAGCGGAGCCAGTATAATCGCAAAGATAGCCAGAAGCAGCAGAAAAATCTGAGATCTGCCGAGAACACTCAGAACAGCTCCCTCTCCTCTGCCGAAAAACGCGATATATATGAGGCTAAAAATATCCTGAAGCCTCAGGCTGTTCGAAGCGGATTCCATCTGCGCTGCATGAGCCGCAATCGGCAGAAGAATCCGCCTGACAGGGGTGAGAACAATTATCTCAATTACGGCAACAGCCCCCATGACCGCCAGCAGCCTGGTGATCAGGTACGATTTAAGATTGTCCATTACATCCTCCCGTCCAAAGTCTCACCGGCAAAACGCAGCTGTCTACCGCTCAAGCCTGTATCCAAGCCCCCGGATCGTGCGAATATAAGCCGAAGGATCCTCCGAGAGCTTAGCTCTCAGCTTGCTTATACACACCATGATATTGTTGTCGGCAACGGCGTACTCCTCGCCCCAGCCGCGTTCAAATATCTGTTGGCGGGTAAATACTTTCCCGGGGTGCTCCATGAACATGGAGAGGATTTTAAACTCCACAGACGTGAGATCGATCCGGACACCATCCTTGTAGAGACAGCACTCATCGAGGTCCAGCGCCAGATCTCTGTGGGTCAGGACGTCATGCTTTGCGTCCTTTTTCTTCTCCCCGTGAAGATCATGATACCTTCTCAGGTTGGAGCGCACGCGGGCGACCGTCTCAAGCGGGTTGAACGGCTTTACAATGTAGTCGTCCGCTCCGAGATCGAGTCCGAGGATCTTCTCCGGGTCCTTGTCCTTGGCCGAGATAATAATCACAGGGATATTGCTCGTCTCCCTGACTTTTCGCAGGACATGGAATCCGTCCATCTTCGGCATCATGATGTCAAGCAGGCAGAGATGAAAATCTCCGCCTGCCAGTAATTTCACTGCTTCTTCGCCATCCGCTGCCTCTTCCACGGCATACCCGGCATTTTCCAGGTAGAGCCGGAGCAGGCTGCGGATCTCACTCTCGTCGTCTGCAATCAGGATTCTGTCCATACCACAACGTCTCCTTCATTACGTCCGTATCTCAGATATTCATACAGGGCTGCATTTGTCATATTCCTATACGGGAACACGTAGAAGATGCCTGCCAGTCCTATGGTAATCAGCGAAAGCAGGTGCCATCCCAGGAAGGAAAGGTCAAGGACAAATGCTCTCCACTTATTTCCCCTCATCATATCCCTGCTCATTGCGAAAACTTCCTTCGTGTTCATCTCCGGATTCTCAGCGAGGATATAATTCACCATTCTGTACTCGTATGACTTGATGATGCCCGGAATGATAAGGAGCAGGCCCCACAGGACGATATACAGATCCCTCAGGAATACTGTCTTTACCACGTTCAGGTAACCATGGTCATAGCAATAGGCGAGTTCCCTGATTTCCGCCTTATCATTGAGGTTCCTCACGAAAAATCTGGCTGTGCCGGCTTCCAGCGGATTGAACAGAAAAGCGTGGATCGCGGCTATCACAATAAACAGTACGATAAAGAGAAGGATACCTCCGACCACCAGTGCAAATATTCCTATTCCTCCGATCGTATTCCGCAGCTCAATCAGAAAATCCGTGAATCCCACGGGGATAGAATCGGGATCGTCGGAACCTATTATATCACTCGGGTTCAGAATAATCTCCGGAATCTCTATGATGTCCTGCTCCTTACCTACAGCTTCACTCTGCTCTGCCTGAGTCGTTACTGCGTTTACTTCGCTCTCATTGCTGCCGCCTCTTCCACCGAATCCGAAATTCACGGCACCGCGTACCATGAACACGAGAAGCAGGCTGACTAATACTGCCTTCCAGTAATTTCTTTTAAATGAGAGTTTGCCTTTTTCTTTAAGCTCTTTTCTTGTCCACATAACTTATGCCTCCTTTATATGAATCAGCTGCTCTGCTTTTCCTTTGTTAGCACAAGAATATCATCTCTATCTTTCAGGCAGACACGCTTAACCTTAACGTAACCTTAATTTATCTTATCGTAGTCTTGCTTAATCTCTGTTGTTCGATCCGCCGATATTTCGTATCGTCTCCGCAATAGCCAGAAATCCTTCTGTCTTCATAAGAGCCAGTCCCTGCGTCTCATCACCGAGGACCACCAGCTGGTCACCGGCTTTGAGATTGAATATCTTTCTGGCCTTTGCAGGTATGACAATCTGCCCTTTTTCGCCGATCGTCACCACGCCGAACAGATGCTTCCCTTTCGGAGGGACACTCACATTCAGATTTTTGTCCGGCTCAAAGTTGGCTAGATCGTCCAATGACACGCCGAGCGTCTCCGCCAGGAGCCTGCTTTTTTCAAGATCGGGCATCGTCTCACCGGATTCCCACTTGGCAACCGCCTGTCTCGAGACACCGACCTTCTCCGCGACGTCTTCCTGGGTCAGGTTGTTAAGTTTCCGAAGCTGCAGCAGATTATCCTTGAACATTTTTCTTCTCCTTTCCCTTCCCGATACCGAGCACTGCCCAGCGGAAGAACGGGATCCTTGAAATCACGGCATATAACAGGTAACCCGCAAGGAATCCACAGATCAGGGTCAGCAGATATGCTGCCGGAACCGGCATTATTCTCTTCTTTGCCACATAAAGTGCAAATACAGATATACCCAGATAATGGAACACATACAGGCCGAAGCTCCGACTTCCCATCCAGCGTGTGAACCGGTTCTCAAAGTCTCCGTACTTTGCCATCCCACCGAGAACCGCCAGACACATGAACCAGCAGTAGGAGGTAAACAGCGGCGTGCGGTTGACCGGTTCAATCGCGTAATTTTCCTCAAAATAGACCGTACAGAACGCGGCTCCCAGGATACATGCCACAATCAGAAGCGGCAGGAACCGTTTTTTAAGAAGTTCGATCACCTCATCGTGAGAGAACACGTAGTATCCGAGGAAAAACATGAACGCATAGAGTCCGAAACGATAGACCGCGATGATCGGTGTGTTCAGGATCTGTGCAAATGCCCAGCAGGCCGCTGTCATAGCCACAAGCACCGGCATATTGATCTTTCCGCCTGCCTTCCACAGCCTGTCTTTCTCGATCCTGCGAACAGGGATCAGGATCATTGAGAACACCCACAGGACCTGAATATACCAGAGGGCTCCGGTTCCGGAGAGCATCATAATGCCGAAAAGTACGGCTTTGGGGACATGTCCCATCGTATCGAACGCGCCGCCGATCGCCATATTCAGATAGCCCTGAATGAACTGGAAGGCAGCGAGGCCGATCGTGGATGGCACCAGATACCGTCTTGTACGACTGCGAATAAACTCTTTCTCGCTGTGCACAAGGAGACTGTATCTCGCGCACATGCCCGACACGATGAAGAGAATCGACATGAACCAAGGGTAAACGACATACATATAGATGTCTACGTACTGAGGCCTGACATCTGTGATCGCGCCGACCACACCGAGGATTCCCTCCGCATTGTACATATAGACAACGTGATAAATTACAACCAGTACGACCGTTATCCATCGAATATTATCTAAGTAGGATTTTCTCATACATATACCACCTTTGCAATTATTCTTAACATAATTATAGTGTGGCATATATACGTTTTCCACCAACCAAACTTGTCACAAAATGCATACTTATGTTAAGAACAGTTGCACTTGGATAACGAACGCATCACCAAAGCTTACGTCCGAACTGACGCCTCGCCGAGGCCGTGCTCGAAAGATTCGCATCAACACGAAGCAGACAGCAGGCACGCTCATGTCGTGCTCGCAGGATTCGTATCAACGCCCTGGCGGCTGCTTATGAATCTCAGTACAATGTCATAGAAATCCCTGCCCTCCTCATAAGCCCCGTGTCCAAGGCCCTTAAAGACAAAGAGCTCACTTCCGGTGATCCCGCTGCGAAGCTCGTCCGCAGCATGAGTTCCGACCACTTTGTCCTCATCTCCCGCGATAATGAGCGTGGGACAGCTGATCTTTGGCAGCTCCTCCCTCGCGTCAAACTCAAGGATGGCCTCGGCGTTCCGGTAAAAGCGCTCATAGTTTTTGGGTTTTGTGAATCTGGCAACTACAGGAAACAGCTTGCGGTTCTTACTCAGATAGGCATCTGAATACACCCTCTCAGCTGTGTCGACCATCAGCGCTGTGTGGTCTCCCCGCCGTGCCATCCCGATCCAGCTTGATACAGTCTCCTTCACTGTGTCGTTTGCCCAGGGTGCAGTTACCGCAAGCACCAGACGATCAACGAGCTCAGGATGATCGATCGCCATATACTGCGCGATCATGCCTCCCTGGGAGACGCCCATCACGCAGGCTTTCTCAATACCCAGCTTCCTCATGGCTGTGACCTGATCCTCGGCCATCTGCCTGATCGTGTAGCCTTTCGGCATCTTATTCTTCCTGCTGAACATATACACAGTAAACTCTTTAAAGTACTTCCTGTACTGAGAGCCCAGAATAAAAGCCTTACCCTTTACCGTGGCAAGTCCGTCCGACAGTCCGGGCAGGACCACGAGAACTCTTTTGCCGCTCCCGAAAGAGACATAATACATATCCGTACTGCCAAGATCTACGCATCCGTTCTTAGAATCGATAGCCATTTCACATGCCTCCTTGATTGTGCTGATTTGCCCGGGGAGCCTGCCGTGACGATACCTGTGCTGCTTTCCGTATGCGGGACTTGAGGCTCTATCCTGGTCAGCGACAGCTGACATACAATATAAGAATATCAATCGTTCCCAGCTTCTGCAAGACACACCTTTCGGGAGGCGGAACACTGCATCTACTGAAGGTCTGACCTGTAAGTTTCAAGTCTCGCTCGCGAGACTTGGCGCAAGATTCGGGTCAGCGCCAGCTGACATAAATCAAGGGACTGTCGCATTAAGTCGCGCCACCACTATATACGGCAGACGTTATTTGCAAATGTCCGCCATATATAGTGGTGACACCGTCTAATGCGACAGCCCCCTTTGGCATTTATCACAGCGCATCGGACAACCCGGTACACCGTTTTATTCACTTACCGCCCTTCAGCAGCGCTACCACTTCCTTGTAGTTCGGGCTCTTTCTCTGAAGCTTCTCAGCCGTCTGCAGCTTGAGGAAGCCGTCGTACTTCTCATGCGGCAGCACATAGAAACGGTCCTCTTCTATCGCAGCCCATACCTGCTCGGCATGTCCCTCGATCGGAAGACCTGTCTCGATTACATACTTGGCTTCCGCCTGGCCTTTCTTGAACTCCTCGCTCTGATAATACGGATCTGAATCATCTTTGAACCGCTCCGGACGATACCACTCGCTGTGATCAAGGTTGGTCTGGACATAGCCCGGGCAGAATACGCCCATAGCGATATCGGCTCCGATTGCCTGCAGCTCATAGTTGGTGCTCTCAGCGAGGGCTACAGCCGCATGCTTGGTCGAATAGTAGGGAACCATACCGGTCCAGTTAATTACGCCGGCGACAGAGCATGTGTTCATAATGTTGCAGTGAGTGCCCTGCTTCAGCATGATCGGGATGACCTGTCTCATAAAGTATACATGGGACATAAAGTTAGTCTGAACGATCCACTCCCAGTCACGGAGCGGCAGATTATAGCCGTTGCCCGGAACAGCGACGCCCGCGTTGTTCATCAGGAGATCAATTGTGCCGTACTTTTCAAGTGCCGTCTTGACGACCTTCTCTGTCTCCTCATAGATACCGACATCGGCTGTGATGAGCGTTATGTCTTCAGCACCGTTCTCCTTTGCGATTGCCTCGAGCTTCGCAAGCTCTTCTCCCATGATATCGACCGCGACTATTTTCATACCGCGAATCGCAGCCTGCTTGACGAACTCCCTGCCAAAACCATAGGCCGCGCCGGTTATTATAGCTGTTTTTCCTTTAAATTCTTTCATGTCGTACCTCCTTTATTTGCGTCCGGTCTCCATGAACGTTGTCTTGTCATACCATGCCGGCAGGATCTTCTTCATGAGCTTGTCAGCGTCCACATCCTCAAGCTTCTGGAGCGCCGTGATCAGCAGATTGTTCTCTGCGTACGCGCCGCCGACGATTGTCTGAACGGGGATGCAGTCCCACGGGTCATCCTTGCTGGAGTTGATCTCAAGCTTTGTGATGTAGCCCGGCGTCCATGCGTCATACGTGTAATTTACGATGTTCCTGATCAGGCAGGTATTGGTGAATCTCCACACACCGTTCTCATCCGGCAGACGGTCGAAGTGGAAGTAATATCCGCTGCCCGCTGTCTTCTTGCCCGGTGCAGGTGCCTGGAACAGAACGTGTGTGAGCGGATGATTGTAGCTGCCGAGTTCCATCTCGATCTTCACGATCTGCGCGCCTCTTCTCACTACGCCGACCTCAACTTTCGTCCCGTTCTTTCTGATGACAAATTCAGCGTCCAGCTTCTTCGGGATTGCGGAATTGTCGCGTCCGAGCTGGGTCGCCATCTCAGCGCCCTGTCCGCCGAGGAGCAGACTGATCGGATACATGCCGAGCTGGCCCTTATATGTGCAGTAAATGCCGAGGATCGTCTCATAGTAGTTATCTGCAAATGTCGGATCCTTGATATGGCACACCGAAAGCGTTACGACAGG
>JAFWIM010000192.1 GCA_017514845.1 Lachnospiraceae bacterium | reverse complement strand
TCGGTCGGATATACAATGTTTTTCTCACGAAGATGGATGATTTGCTGCCGGTATATGAATTTAGAGATGCGCCTGTCCTCACTGTTACTCGGACTTATCATAACAGTTCAGACAGACTGCAGCCGAGTTCCAGGAACCGACAGCAAACATCATCTTCATCGAAAAACGTATATCCTGCCCTGCGAGCTTAGAAAATGCCACGGCATTTTCTGATCTTTCGGTCGGATATACAATGTTTTTCTCACGAAGATGGATGATTTGCTGCCGGTATATGAATTTAGAGATGCGCCTGTCCTCACTGTTACTCGGACTTATCATAACAGTTCGGACAGACTGCAGCCGAGTTCCCAGAACCGACAGCAAACACCATCTTCATCGAAAAACGTATATCCTCAGCCCCGCACAAACAAATTCTTACCCACCTCATGGATGCAGCCCTCCATGAGAAGCTCTACGGCGGCGGACATGACCTGCGCCACCGGAAGACCGGTTTTTTGACAGAGCTCGTCCGCCCCCCGGGGATCGCTGTCCAGACAGGCATAGAGTTTCTTGGCGGCGGGCGAGAGCATCACGTTATCCTGCACCGCCTTTTCCGCTTCGTTGCTGTCGAATGTCAGAGTCATCTGGTGGAACTTGATCGGCGGCACAGATGCCTCTCTCGGTGACTGTTCTCCGACTTGCGGTGAGGATCCTGTCATCTGCGTGCTATGAGCAGCTCTGCGCCTTGCCCTTACCTTCTTGAGCGCCGCCATGCCCTCGAGCTCCTCCATCACTGCCTCGAAGGACCAGAGGATCCCGGCTCCCTGCGCGATCAGGTAGTTGCAGCCATCGGACAGCCTGTCGCCGACGCGGCCGGGCACAGCATAGACCGTCCGCCCCTGCTCGAGCGCGCAGTCCACGGTAATGAGAGACCCTGACTTTTCCCGTGCTTCCACTACGACCACAATGTCGGAGAGGGCGCTTATGATCCTGTTGCGGCGCGGGAAGTTGAATGCCAGGGGCTTTGTACCGGGCTCGACCTCCGCAATGATTCCTCCCCGGACCGCCAGGGCATCGTAGACGGCATAGCTTGTTCTCGGATAACAGATATCCACCCCGCATCCGAGTACTGCAAATGTCTTTCCGCCCGCAGCGAGCGCCCCCTCCTGCGCAGACGAGTCTATCCCCATTGCCATACCGCTCACGACCTGAACGCCGTTCTCAGCCAGGAACTTTCCGAGGGTAAATGCCGTCTTCCGCCCGTAACTGCTGCAGCTCCTCGCACCGACGATGGCAACGGACGGAATATTGTCATCCGGCAGGCTTCCGATGCAGTAAAGACCCTTCGGCACATCGGAGAGTCCCTCAAACCTTAGCGGAAAATAATCACTGTTTCTTCTAATATAATGTATATTCTCAGCCATTTCGCACCTCTCTTTACGAAGCGGCAGTCACACTGCCCGGTATTTTTTATCCACCGTCCGATAGCTCACAGCCTCACTGATGTGTTCCTTCAGAATGAGATCCGCTCCGGCCAGGTCGGCAATCGTTCTTGCGACCCGGATGATCCTGAAGTAACTTCTGGCAGTGAGACCAAGTTTGTCGAACGCTTTCCTGAGAAACATCTCGGCGGATTCCTCCATCGGGCAGAATTCACCTATGAGGCTCGAAGGTATCTCCGAATTGAAATGGAAGCCGGCATCCTTGAAGCGCTCCTTCTGTATGGCAACAGCCCTCATGACCTCCGCACGGATCTCGCTGGAGGATCTGCCGGATGGCGAGCCCTGCACGAGCTCATCGATGGAGACAGCCGGACATTCGACGCACAGGTCTATGCGGTCGAGCAGGGGCTGTGAGATTCGGTTCAGGTAGCTGTTGATTTCGAGGGGAGTGCATTTGCACCTTGATCTGTCCGGAAAGTAGCCGCAGGGGCAGGGGTTCATGGCCGCGAGCAGCAGAAACTCGGCGGGAAAACGAAACGTGCCGGCCTGCCTCGAGATGACGATCTCGCGGTCCTCAAGCGGCTGGCGCAGTATCTCAAGTGAACCGCGGGAGAATTCCGGCATCTCGTCGAGAAAGAGGATGCCGCGGTGAGCAAGAGTAATCTCGCCCGGCTTTGGGATGCGGCCGCCTCCCGCGAGAGCCTGGGGACTCATAGTGTGGTGAGGGGCGCGGAACGGGCGGGTGCCCATGACCGGGGAGTCCTGCGTCAGAAGACCGGCTATGGAGTAGATTTTCGTTATATCAAGGCTCTCGTCCCGGGTCAACGCAGGCATGATCGTCGGAAGGCGTCTTGCAATCATGGTCTTGCCCGAACCCGGTGGGCCGATCATGAGAAGATTGTGGAAGCCTGCCGCTGAGATTTCGGCGGCGCGCTTTACGCCGTCCTGTCCGCGTATCTCAGAAAAATCCACATTGTATGAATTGATCTCCGGCTCCGGGACGGGTATGCCGTCTTCCGGCAGAACGCCGTCCCGCAGAAAATCGATGACCTCGGGGATGGAACCGCAGCCGATGACGGTGAGGCCGTCAACGAGCCGCGCCTCCCCAAGGTTGGCCTTGGGAACGAGCATTATGCTGACGCCGATCTCCCTGGCTTTGATGGCCGACGGCAGAATGCCGGCAACGGGATTGATCTCTCCGCTCAGACTGAGTTCGCCGACAGCCATGACGCCTTGAAGGCATTCAGGGGAAAAAATCTCCATCGCCGCCATCATTCCGAGGGCTACCGGGAGATCGAATCCGGAACCGCTCTTTGGCACATCCGCCGGAGATAAATTGATCGTGATCCGCTTCGGCGGAAGAGCGGATCCGATGTTTTTGAGCGCAGTTCGCACGCGGTCGCCGGCTTCTTTCACCTGACTCGAAACGAAACCGACCATGGTAAAATGAGGCAGTCCATCGCTGACATCAGCCTCGACCTGCACGGGAATGACATCCATCCCCACGATGGCAGCGGACATGATCCTGGTGAACATAGTAAGTCCTTTCTGCGTTATGCGATTAAAAAAAGGGAAAAGTAAGCGGGCAGAACGCCCTGGATGAGATTATTATAGCTTTTCGCAATAGATTCAGCAAGGTGTTTTCATTTGCACGTTGCAAATCTCCGCAGAAACATCGATTCCGATATGTTTCGTGCGGAAAATGAAAAAATGAGGGCGCAAAATAGGGCTTGCAAGGAAAATTAATTTATTGTATAGTTTGAAACTGTCAGAATACGGAGACTTTGCTCTCCGCATCAGGAGGTTTTGGTTTGGCTAAGAATCTGGTCATCGTCGAGTCACCCGCCAAGGTGAAGACGATTAAAAAATTCCTCGGTTCGAATTATGAGGTCGCTGCATCCATGGGACATGTACGCGACCTGCCCAAGAGCCAGATGGGCATCGATATCGAAAATGATTTTGAACCGAAGTACATCACGATCCGCGGCAAGGGCGAGCTTTTGGCAAAGCTTCGCAAGTCCGCAAAAGGTGCGTCGCATATATATTTGGCAACTGACCCGGACCGTGAAGGTGAGGCGATCTCATGGCACCTCATCACAGCTCTGAAGCTGGATGAGAAGAAAGTTCGCCGCATCACATTCAATGAAATTACCAAGAACGCCGTCAAGGCATCGCTGAAAACACCGCGGGACATTGATATGAATCTTGTCGACGCACAGCAGTGCCGCCGCGTGCTTGACCGCATGGTCGGCTATGAGATCTCACCGCTCCTCTGGGCAAAAGTAAAGCGCGGTCTGTCCGCAGGGCGTGTCCAGTCAGTTGCCCTCCGGATCATCGCGGACCGGGAAGCCGAGATCGGCGCGTTTATTCCGTCCGAGTACTGGACTCTTGACGCGGAACTGGCAATAGCAGGAGAAAAAAAGCCGCTGATCGCTCATTTCTATGGCGGAGACAAGCGGATCAACATTGAGTCGAAAGAACAGCTCGACGGCATTCTGGCCGCACTTGATGGTGCAAAGTACGAGGTCGCTGATATAAAGACGAGCGAGAGGTCCAAGAAGCCGCCGCTTCCGTTCACGACCAGTACGCTTCAGCAGGAAGCTGCAAAGACACTGAATTTCTCGACGTCGAAGACGATGCGTATAGCCCAGCAGCTCTACGAGGGCGTTGACATTGCCGGGGAAGGTACGGTCGGCGTGATCACTTATCTGCGTACGGACTCGACACGAATTGCTGACGAGGCGGATGCCGCAGCGAGAAGATATATCGCGGCCGAATACGGGGAGGACGCGGTAGGCCATGCTCACAGTGAGAATCAGAACAGAAACTCGCAGGATGCCCACGAAGCCATCCGTCCGACGGATATAGCCCGGACACCGGTGAAAATCAAGGCATCCCTGTCCAGAGACCAGTTCAGGCTTTATCAGCTGATCTGGAGAAGATTTGCGGCGAGCCGCATGGCCAATGCTATCTATGACACCGTTTCGGTCAAGATCCGGGCCGGAGAGTATTATTTCAACGTCTCCGCTTCCAAGATCAAAAAGGCCGGTTTCCTGGATGTCTATACGACAGACGAGGATGAGAAGACGGGCGGTCTTACACTTGCGCGCAGCATTACGAAAGACACGGAGCTCAGCCTTGGCAGGCTTGTATCCGAGCAGCACTTTACGCAGCCGCCTGCCCACTATACGGAGGCATCGCTGGTCAGAGCTCTGGAGGAACTGGGCATCGGACGTCCGAGTACCTACGCACCGACGATCTCAACGATCCTGGCGAGACGCTATATCACGAAAGAGCAGAAGAATTTATACATCACTGAGCTGGGTGATGTCGTCAACAGTATCATGTGCAGGGAATTCCCGCAGATCGTCGACGTGAATTTCACGGCCAATCTCGAGATGCTCCTCGACGGTGTGGCTGACGGCCTGGTTGAATGGAAGACAATTGTCCGCAACTTCTATCCGGACCTTGACGAAGCAGTCAGGAAGGCGGAAGGGGAGCTGGAGAAAGTCAAAATTGAGGATGAGGTCAGTGATGTCATCTGCGAGAACTGCGGACGCAACATGGTCATCAAGTACGGTCCGCACGGAAAATTCCTGGCATGTCCGGGATTCCCGGAATGTCGCAACACAAAGCCGTTCTTTGAGAAAGTTGGCGTAAAGTGCCCGGAGTGCGGCGGCGAGGTCATTCTGAAGAGGACCCGAAAGGGAAGACGCTATTTCGGCTGCGAGAACAGCCCGGAGTGTACGTTCATGTCCTGGTCAAAACCGGTGGAAAAGCGCTGTCCCGAGTGCGGTGGATATATGACGGAGCGCGGCAATAAACTGGTGTGCGCGAACGAAGCCTGTGGGCATCGCGAGGACGCTCCGTAGTAAAATATCGCGCTGCGGCAGGCCCTTTTGTGAATTCTTTTGTGCAACTTTTACTAAAATCCGCCCGGTTTAGGTTAAAAAATTGTAAGTAGTTAGAATTATCAGAAAACAAAACCACTATTGTTGATTTGTAGATAATTTTGTGCTAATATCAATTAAGGGATGACATTAGGGCGGAATTGTGCCTGAAAGAAGTTACTTGCCCAAAGTAAACGTATTTTTCAGCCTCAGGGGCTTTCAGGAAGGAGATGTTGCATATGAGTGTTCAGCTGCTGGATAAGACCAGAAAAATTAACAAGCTGCTGCATAATACGAGTAGTTCCAAAGTGGTTTTCAATGACATTTGCAAAGTCATGGTCGGAACACTTAAGTCCAATATTTTGGTGATCAGCAAGAAGGGAAAGGTCCTCGGTGTAGGCAGGAGCGACGGTGTCCCGGAAATCGAAGAACTCCTTTCAGGAACAGTGGGCGAGTTCATTGATCCGCTCCTCAACGAGAGATTCCTCGGTGTCCTTTCCACGAAAGAGAATGTCAATCTGATGACTCTCGGTTTTGAGAGCCCGGATATCAGCAAATATGTCGCAATCATCAATCCGATCGATATAGCCGGTGAGAGACTGGGAACAGTGTTCTGCTACCGCGCGACAGAGCCGTTCGACATCGAGGACATTATTGTCAGCGAGTACGGCACGACAGTCGTCGGACTTGAAATGATGCGTTCTGTTGATGAGGAGAACGCTGAGGAGGCGCGCAAGAAACAGGTCGTTAAGAGTGCTTTCTCCACACTTTCCTTCTCGGAGCTTGAGGCCATCATCCACATATTCGACGAGCTCAGCGGCCGTGAGGGCATCCTCGTAGCCAGCAAGATCGCCGACAGAGTCGGAATTACCCGGTCTGTTATAGTGAACGCGCTTCGCAAGTTCGAGAGCGCAGGAATCATCGAGTCGCGCTCCTCCGGCATGAAGGGCACCTACATTAAGGTCCTCAACGATTACATTTTCGAGGAGCTCGAGGATATCAAGCTGAGGCGTGAGCAGCAGTAATTGCATCCGGTTTGGATACAGTATAATAATGGATTAGAACTTCCCGCTTTGACGACAATGTTGTATCGTCAGAGCGGGAAGTTTTTATTCGAAGACGTACACAATGAAAGGTTCGGGTGCGAATCGGGGTCTATACGCAGCTTTCCGGCGCATTACAGATTAGCGACAGTTCGGACAGGCTGCTTGATCAATCCACTTCCGGCGTAAAGCATTCATCTTCGTGAGAAAAACATTGCGGGTCCGACTGAGGGATCGCGCAGGCGGCAACGGCCTGCGCAAGCTCGGAGGGAAGGACCTGCGTTTTTCGATGAAGATGATGTTTGCG
>JAFWIM010000191.1 GCA_017514845.1 Lachnospiraceae bacterium | reverse complement strand
CTGCAAATGTTGAGAAAGCGATCGGAGCTATCTCAAACGAGCTGCGCGGCTCCGTCGATGAGAAGCTCCTTCGCTGGTATTCGGTCAAGGTCTTTGAGAGGGATGAGAAAGCTCTCGAATCTCTGACCCTTACCGATGCGCAGAAGTCAAAAATGGAATCTGTCATCGAAGCGTGCGAGAAGGAGTGCGACGACGATTCCGAGAGCATCATCACCAACGAGCGCTACAACTACATAGCCGGAATTGTCACCAAAGCTGTGACAAAGGCAGTTTCAAGTGACAATATGACAACTTCCGACAGAGTCGACAAAATCGTCACGAACCGAGTTCTCGGTCTTCCGATATTTGCAGCTGTCATGTTCCTTATATACGCGATTGCTATGGGAGGCTGGACGATATCGATCGGCACCAGGGCAACGGACTTTGCAAATGACGTCATCTTCGGTGAATGGGTCCCCGGCCTCTTCGACACGATCCTCGGAGCCATCGGCGTAGCTGAAGGTACATGGCTCTACGGCCTCATTCAGGATGGTATTGTCGCCGGTGTCGGCGCGGTCCTCGGCTTTGTTCCGCAGATGCTGGTCCTCTTCCTGCTGCTGGCTATCGTTGAGGATATCGGTTATATGTCCCGCGTCGCTTTCGTTATGGACAGGATCTTCCGCCAGTTCGGTCTCTCCGGAAAGAGCTTTATCCCGGTCCTGGTAGCGACCGGCTGCGGTGTTCCGGGTATCATGGCATCCCGTACGATTGAGAATGACCGCGACCGCAAGATGACCATCATGACAACGACTTTCATTCCGTGCGGAGCCAAGCTTCCGATCATCGGACTCATTGCCGGCGCTCTGTTCGGAGGATCTGCAGCAATCGGCGTATCTGCCTACTTTATCGGAATCGGATCCATTATCGTTTCCGGTATCATACTGAAGAAATTTAAGGCATTTGCAGGCGAACCCGCTCCGTTCGTCATGGAGCTTCCGCCTTACCATGTACCGTCCGTATCGAACGTCCTTCGGGCTACATGGGAACGCGGCTGGTCCTTTATCAAGAAGGCCGGCACAGTCATCGTGCTTTCGTCTGTCGTTATCTGGTTCCTCTCCAGCTTCGGTACAGTGAACGGAAAGTTTGGCATGGTCGACAACATGTTTGAGGATGAGACGATTGTCACAGAGGATGTTGTCTCTGACATTGCGTATCGCATGAATGTCCCGGAAGAGGAAGTCACCCCGATGGACGCATCACTTCTTGCCGGCGTGGGCAACACGGCGTCTGTTATCTTCAGACCGCTCGGCTTCGGCACATGGAAGCCGACAGTAGCGACGGTCACAGGCCTTGTCGCCAAGGAGGAAGTTGTCGGCACGTTCGGCGTTCTCTACAACTACGATGAGGAGGCGACAGGCGAGGAGCTAGGCGATAACGGCGAGGGCATCTGGAGCCGTGTGGCGGCTGACTTTACACCTCTTGCCGCACTTGCGTTCATGATTTTTAACCTGCTGTGCGCTCCGTGCTTCGCTGCCATGGGCGCGATTAAGCGCGAGATGAACAACGCGAAGTGGACGTGGGCGGCAATCGGCTACATGTGCCTGTGGGCATATGTGCTTGCTCTGATCATTTATCAGCTCGGCTCGCTGTTCACCGGCGGCAGCTTCGGTCTGGGTACGATCGTTGCGATAGCGCTTCTTGCCGGCATTATCTACCTGCTCTTCCGCAGGGGGTATCAGCCCGGTGAGAAGATGGTGACACTTACGAGTGTGGCGGCTGCAAAGTAAATTAGGTTTCCTTTGAGCTGCAGTACAGGGTAGTAAATCGCGATCTCTGATCGCGCATTGCGATACGGTGCCCTGGCTGCCTGGGGTCTCAAGACGATTCTGATTAAATATAATTTGGGGCTGTCATCTGCGGCAGCCCCAGAACTTTATCATTAGTAACAATTTTCTCCCAGAGCAGGGATTTTGCGGAGGTTTTCGATGAGCATAGGTTATGTGATATGTATAGCGGCTGTGATATTGGTACTGGCCCTGTGCGTGCGAAGCATAGTCAGGGACCACCGTCGGGAGAGTGGATCATCGTGCTCCGGATGCGGCGGTTCATGTGGATCATCCTGTGCGGGCTGCAGCGGCTGTGGGAATGACGGAGATATTATCATTACAGTTAAGCGAAAGAAGGTGTGACAGTTCCGTCAGGCTGCTCTTGCACTTCGTCCTCGGCGCAGGATATCCTTCTTCGTGAGAAAAACATTGCATATCCGACTGAGAGATCAAAAATGCTATTGCATTTTTAAGCTCGAGGGAAGGATATGCGTTTTTCGATGAAGATGATACCTGCGCCGGCTATTGAGCTTCGCAGCAGCCTGCCTGAATTGTCATGAAGGGGTAGAGTTACAGAAAGGTGGCCAAAACATGATAATGACAACGGCGAAAATAGATGGTATGATGTGTTCGATGTGCGAATCGCACGTAAACGACATGATCAGGAAAAACTTCAAAGTCCGGAAAGTGACGTCTTCCCATAAAAAGAACGAGGCGTATATAGTGAGCGAAGAGCCGTTCACTAAGGAGCAGCTGGATGAAGCTCTGAAGACCATGGGATATCGCTGCCTGAGTGTCAGGACCGAGCCGGCCAAAAAATCATTTTTCGGCCTGTTCTGAAGGAATGGAGGGGGATATGCCGGGACATTCAAAGATAGTATATGCCACAGACATCGTGGCAGTGTCTTATACCGGGAGCGAGATCCCGGTATTTGAGCACAGTGAGGCGTTCTGGATCTACGCGGTGGATGAGACGAAGGTCGTCCGCATGCAGATTCTGTCTGTCTACTCCGGCAAAGCTCTGGACATGCTGAGAGAACTTCGGATGTGCAGGGTGGACGCAGTGATCTCAAGGAACTTCGGCCCGAAAGCCATGAGCCTGCTAAAGAGAGCAGGTATTAAGCTATACACGTTTGACGGAGGCGCGAAGGCAGCTGTGACTTCATATGCTGAAGGAAAACTCAGGGAGCTTTGAGAAGATCCTGGTCGTTTATAAAGATGAGGATATGCTGCCATGAGGAGTTTCTTTGCAGATCTTACAGTGGATAGGAATCGGTTTTTAACAGTCATTACAGCAGTTAAATATATATGCTCCGCGATACTTGCCCTGCTGGCGGTCAGTGGCAGCGGAGAATCAGGCGGTCTGGTTGCTGCGTATGCGGAACTTGCCGCCATTTTCTGCGTCTCGAACCTGATTCTTTTGAAGTGGAAGAAGGCGGGATATATCGCAAGCGGGATCCTCCTGCTTCTTTTTAATGCCCAGATGGCGGTAGAGCTTTTCGGCGGCACTTTCATATCACCGGCTATGATCACCAATCTGGATTCTCTTGAGGATCTCGGCGGAAAAACATTCATATACGGGACCGGAGTCCTGCTGATCCTTGCCATCTCACTGCTCCCGTCACGCGTTTTTGATCCGAAGCCTTTTTCTTTTTCGGGCATTCTGTCGGCAGTTCTTGCCCTGGAGCTTGTATTTACGCTTGCCTGCGGCAGTTCTTTTTCGCCTCTTTTCGCCTACTATACACTGAATAAGGATCTCAGCAGGACCCGCACCCTTGCCGCATCCATAGACGATGTCGACGAGGATATGACAACACACTTCTGGGACTACGCTGACTATAATTTCCGGAACAAGCCGGATAATCTGACAGAGAACCCTAATGTCGTCATTATTTTTACAGAAGGGCTTTCCCAGAATATCGTGACTGATGACCGGAACATCATGCCTAATGTGGCGGACCTGGAGAAAGAGTCTCTGTTTTTTGAGAACTATTATAATCATACATTTCCGACTTACAGGGGACTCATCGGACAGCTGTTCTCAGGATATCAGCTGCAGAACTATGACGAAAATACACTGGTCTCGGTCCAGGAGGCATTCAGAAAGAATGGGTATCACACATCCGTTATTAACACAGAGCCTCTTAACCTTAATTTCGCGACTTACCTCGAGAGCCTTGGGTTCGACGAGGTGGTGACAAATGTTGACATCGAACCGGAAGGAACAAGCAGCACGCTCTCGGACAGGCAGGCGTATGAGAGCCTGTATGACGTAATATCCGGTGAACATGCTGCCGGGCAGCCTTTTATGACTGCTATTTACACGTTCGGGATCCATGTGTCACTCGATTCTCCGGATGAAAAATTCGGCGACGGCTCGGACCGGCTGCTGAATAAGTTCTATAACTGTGACTTCCAGTTCGGGCGCTTCATGGATAAGTTCCTTGAAAGCGATATGGCCGACGATACAATCATAATTTTCACCGCGGACCACTGTACCTATGCGGATTCGGATTTTACAGGTGCCTTTCCGGGCTTCAGAAGAGCCCATACGGAGTGTGACTCCATGCCGCTTCTCATCTACTACCACGGAATTGAGCCGGAGACAGTCGATGTGAACGGCAGGAATTCTCTCGACTTCGCGCCGACGCTGCTGGATTATCTGGATATTCGCATCGGCAATTATTTTCTGGGATTTACTCTTTTCGCGGACGATCAGACATCTGCAAATATGACTTCATTTGACAGAATTTTTTCCGACTCCGCGGTCCATGCATCGACTGAGGACGCATCGATAAACGGTCTCTCTGACGTGCAGAAGGAGATATTTGAGAGCGAGCTTCACAAGTATTATGTAGCAAAATCTCAGAAGCGTGCAAATTAAGAACGTGGTGGTTCAGGCAGGCTGCGTGGCAAAGTTCGTTTTCGGCGCAAAGCATCCATCTTCGTGAGAAAAACATTGCAGGTCCGACCGAGAGACCAAAAAGCGATAGCTTTTTTGGCTCACAGGGTAGGACCTGCGTTTTTCGATGAAGATGATGTTTGCGTCGAATTCCGAAACTCCGCGCAGCCTGCCTGAACTTTTATGAGCTGAATTAATCAGTTACAAAACTTACAGGCTCTTTACTTTTTTATGCCGATGCGTTAGAATAATTTCATAATGTATTGTGCGAATAGCGTTGAAACGTTGTTAAATTTGCACAAAGGGAATAGGAGGTATTTATGAAGAAAGCATTGGCATTATTACTCACCGGCATTATGGCTTTAAGTATGGCTGCCTGCGGCGGATCGGGCTCGTCAGCACCCGCGGCAACTGATGCGGGGACAGAGAGCTCGGCAGCGGCTGACGGCGATCTTGTTTCTGCCGCCAAAGAGGAAGGCACGCTGGTCGTCTACGGCTCCTGCGAGGAAGATTACCTTGCCGCAGCCTGCGAGAATTTCCAGAAACTCTATGGCATCGAAGTTCAGTATCAGAGACTTTCCACAGGTGAAGTTCAGTCAAAAATCGAGGAAGAAGCGGGCAACCCGTCCGGCGACGTCTGGTTCGGCGGCACGACAGATCCGTATAATGTCGCTGCAAGCGAAGGCCTTCTTGAGCCCTATGAGGCTGAGAACGCAAGCCATCTGATCAGCGACACATACCGCGACGCTGACGGACAGTGGTACGGCATCTATAAAGGCATCCTCGGGTTCATGGTCAACCAGGATGAGCTCGACCGAATGGGCATTGAAGCTCCGAAGGACTGGGCAGATCTTCTTGATCCGAAGTATAAGGATCTCATCTGGCTGTCCAACTATAATACAGCAGGTACGGCCAAACTGGTCGTCAATACAATGATCCAGAAATACGGACATGACGAAGGTATCCAGTATCTCGTAGATCTTGACAAGAACATCCAGGTCTATACAAAGTCCGGCTCCGGCCCGTCCAAGAACGTAGGTACAGGCGAGTGCGTCATCGGCATCGGCTTCCTGCATGACGGCATCACTCAGATCGAGGACAACGGCTACGGCAATATCTCCCTGATCATCCCGAGCTCCGGCACATCCTTCGAGATCGGTGCTACGGCAATCTTCAAGGGCTGCAAGCATCCGAACGCTGCCAAGCTCTGGATCGAGTATGCTCTGAGCCCGGACTGCGTTGAGCTTGCCGCACAGAACGGCTCTTATCAGTTCCTGGTCATCGACAATGCCGAGCAGCCGGCAGTCGCCGCGGAGTTCGGGCTTGATCCGGACAACGTCATGGAGTATGACTTTGAGGACGCAAAAGAGAATACTACACAGTATGTAGAGGACGTCATGAACGCTCTCGGCAGCGCTGCTGATGATCG
>JAFWIM010000190.1 GCA_017514845.1 Lachnospiraceae bacterium | reverse complement strand
TGATGATATCCCGAAGTACTGCTATTTCAGCAAGGCCGCACTGGCTGCACTGAACTTCATGAACTGGCAGCCGAATATCATCCACTGCCATGACTGGCAGGCAGGTCTCGTGCCGGTATATCTGCGCACATTTTTCCAGGACACACCCATCGGGAACGCAAAAACCATGATCACGATCCACAATCTGCGTTTCCAGGGTATTTACAACATTAAGACCATCCAGTATTGGACAAATCTGCCGGATTATGTTTTCAACAAGGACGCTCTGACCCAGAACTGGCTCGATGCAAATATGTTCAAGGGCGGATTGACCTACTCCAACATGATCACCACTGTGTCCAACACGTATGCCGGTGAGATTCAGACGTACGAGTACGGAGAAGGCCTGGCTGATCATCTGCGTTATCACTCGGGCAAACTGCGCGGCATCGTAAACGGTATTGATTACGATATCTGGAATCCTGCAACAGACAAGAGCATTGCTGCGCCGTACAGCAACGAAGATGCAATCGCCAAAAAGAAGGAAAACAAGCTTGCCCTGCAGAAGGAGCTTGGCCTTGAGGAGAACGAAGACAAATTCGTTATCGGACTCATTTCGAGACTGACAAATCAGAAAGGTCTCGA
Organism: Lachnospiraceae bacterium; assembly: GCA_017514845.1. GTDB lineage: Bacteria > Bacillota > Clostridia > Lachnospirales > Lachnospiraceae > Chordicoccus. Next base: position 5,492 of record JAFWIM010000190.1, on the reverse strand, counting down.
CCTGGTAAATGCCTGCATCCCGCAGATCATGGATCCGTTCACCCAGGTCGTGATACTCGGTACCGGCGATCCCGAGTATGAGAACTCCTTCCGGTACTATGAGAACGAATACAAGGGGCAGCTTGCTGCGTGCATCCAGTACGATGAGGCAAGAAGCCATCGTATTTATGCCGGCTGCGACGCATTGCTTGTGCCTTCGCAGTTCGAGCCCTGCGGACTGACACAGCTCATCGCAATGCATTATGGGACAGTTCCGATTGTCAGAGAGACCGGCGGTCTTAAGGATACTGTGGAGCCTTACAACATGTATGCTGACTGTGGCAACGGCTTTACATTTGACAGATATGAGACGGGGCTTCTTTACGATGCAATCAACCGGGCAAAGACATTGTACTTTGAGAACCGCTACAACTGGGACGAGATGGTTCACCGCGATATGGCCAAGAATGTTTCATGGGATAACTCGGCGAAACAGTACAAGGATCTCTATCTGGAGCTCACTGCATGGTAATTGGGTGAGAGAAGTCACTCTACAGCCGAGCAGGAAACGACGCTTCTGCGCGTAATGGGGCTTCGACCTGTCCGCTATCTGACATCCCATCAGGATCACGCATTTGACGGGGCATTGCTCCCGCTCATGCTGCAGTGCATCCGAGATACGCAGATAAAAAAGGGTTACGCGTACGAGTACCCGGTGCCGCCGTATGGAAGCGGCCGCCTGTTCTTGAACTCTACCGGTTCAGAGCCGGTCGCTCTGATCTGTGAGGTACAGTAATCCGAAAAACGATGAGGACCCGCCGCTTTGCGGTGGGTCCTCATATATTCGAGCGTAGCTTTTTTAAATTATGCTGCTTTCAATGTAATTGTAATATCTCCAAATGTGTCGGGAGTTTTGTATTCTGATGTATCTTTTTCGAAACCTTCGGGAACGGTCAGAACATGGATGGTGTAAGAACCTTCGTCAAAGTCTTCAAAAGTAGCAATACCGTTTTCGTCTGTTTCGACCATGTTGCATGTAATATCAGAGCAGAACTGAATTCTCGCGCACTTTACGCCCATATTGGATTCATCCTGCACGATGACGCGATATACGTTCCCGGGATTTTTCGGGATCTCCGAGCTGCCTGCACCGGATCCGCATGCGGCAAGCATGGCTACCATAATAACTGCGATTAATAAAGCTGATACTTTAAACATTTTTTTCATTGTATTTTATTCCTTTCATCTTATGACAACTATTTATCTCAGTGGGGAAGACCTTCGCTTCTGCAAGCGGTGGGTAAATCAATATCCTGCTCATCCAAGTGGCGGATCAAGTAAGCCGCCGCTTTCGTATTTTCTTCGTTATATTTTTTTATACGAAAACATGCCGGTACAGGTACAAAAAATTTTTGAGGAAATTGAGGGGAAATTGAGACAGCCTCTGCCTTGCCGGGGCAAAAGTTGAGAAAGAAGACGCACAGAGTGCGTCGCACATCTCGCGCGCGATCGGAGATCGCGATTTACCAATAACAAAAGGGTCTTGGGATGGAATATGGATTTCACTGTCACATTACTCCGGGTTTTGTTATACTTAGTATATCAACGAGGATAAGCTGACCGCTTTTTGACGGAAATTTTCGTGACATACCTGTGAGATACAAGTGCTAAGAAAAGGTGCCCGCGAAATGCGCGGCACATCAGGAACGACAAGAAAGGATTCATACTATGAGTGAAAAGATTCGTGTATGTCTGATCGGATGCGGCCGCGCGGGCATGATCCACGCAAAAAGCTATGCGGGGCTCGTAAACGGTGCGGAGCTGGTCGCAGTCTGCGATCCAGATGAGAGAAATATAGAAGCCGTTCGGAAAATCGCAAATGTCAGGTATGTCTATACCGATTACAGGGAAGCCCTGAAAAATGATGAAATCGATGCGGTCGTCGTTGTCACTCCGACCCGGCTCCACAGGGACATCGTGTGTGCGGCTGCAAATGCAGGCAGGCACATTTTCTGTGAAAAGCCGATGGCATCTTCCCCAAAGGAGTGCGATGAGATGATTGAGGCCTGCAGAAAGAATAACGTTAAGCTGCAGATCGGATTTATGAGGAGATTCGATAAGAACTTTAAACGCGGCAGAGAAATCATCGATTCCGGAGTGATCGGCCCCGTTGCGATGATAAAATCCAATACCTACGGACCGAGCGAGCCGAAGGAGTGGATGTATGATATTCGGAATAATCAGGGTCCGATCGGCGAGGTGAACAGTCATGACCTCGACATCTGCCGCTGGTATGCGGGCAGTGAGCCGAGGAGAATCTATGCCGTCGGCAATAATTTCAGAAGCCCGGAGAAGGCTGCGGAATATCCTGACTATTATGACAGCTGTTCGGTCACCATAGAATTTGCAAACGGTGTCATAGGCGTCGTCACCGGCGCTCAGTACGTGCAGTATGGATATGACGCCCGTACCGAGATCCTCGGGACGAAGGGAATCGTTAAGGTCGGGACCCAGAGGGCAGACAGCGTTGAGACAGTCACCCGGGACATGACCATTGTTTCCGATTCCATGGACTCCTGGAGAACGCTCTTCCGGGAGGCCTATGTGGCGGAAGCGCAGGCATTTGCTGATGCAATTCTGAACGATACTGAGCCTCGGGTAACAGGCTATGACGGAAAGATTGCCCTCACTATGGTAAACGCGGGATTGAGATCGTATCTGGAGAAGAGACCGGTCGATATCTGACTTGTTCCGAGGACAGAATATTCAGATGTAATATAGTAAAGGGCTGCCGCATTAAGGCGCCCCACTATATATGACAGAGATTCACAAATATCGCCTGCCATATATAGTGGGCACTTAATGTGACAACCCTTTTCATTTTTATATAACAAAAAAAGAACATAAAAGACAAATTAATAATAAAGAAAAGCAGTGGAGCCTGCTATACTCAAAATAGCTGCAAGACTACAGGGATTCTCCTGAAAAGAGCAGGTCAGTGCTGACACGAGTCCCGCAAGTGAAACCTGCATATAAAATGACAAGGAGCTGAGCATGATGAGAGCTGTATCAAACTGGATCTGGACCCCGGAGTGGATCCATGAGGACAAGAAATCACCCAGAATCGTATATTTTCGCAGAGTGATTGAAGTTGCGGAGATTCCTGAGAGTGTTTATCTTAATATTTCCGCAGATACCCGCTACAAGCTATATGTCAATGGATTTCTGGTCGAGATCGGACCGTCCAAAGGTGACAGAGAAGTATGGTTCTATGACAGAGTGGATCTGGCTCCTTACCTGAAAGCAGGAAAAAATATTCTTGGGGTACAGGTTCTTCGCTACCCAATGGAGCGGGAGCAGGGGAATCATTCTATGTTCCGGACTGAAATCCCAGGCCTTTATATGGCTCCCGATGATGAGACGAATGAACCCTTCCGTAATCTGCTTGCCGCAGATCCTTCCTGGAAATGCCATATCGACAGGACGACCCTGTTCCCGGCAGAAGAGGAAGGCTTTGCGCCTCTCCTGATCCACGAGGAAGCATATGGAAATGAAGATTTCTTTGGCTGGCTGAGGGAGGATTTTGATGACAGCGAGTGGGCATCGGCTCTTCCCTATCCGAATGCCAAAATGAGCCGGGCGGTATCTCCGGCCAATCTGAATCCCCGGACTATTCCTTTTATGTACCGGAAGAAGAGACACTTCGGCTCTCTGATTGAAGGAAGCTCCGAAGGCATAGAGGGCAGGTGGGAGATGCTGCTATCCGGGAGAGACAGCGTTGTGATTCCCGCACAGTCCGAGGTGAGAATTGTTTTGAATGCCGGGGAGGAGATGACAGGTTACCTGCGTCTGACCTTTGGTGAAGGCAGAGATGCTCTTGTCTCACTTCTGGAATCTGAAGCCTATGTGCAGAAAGAAAAATCCCCGACTGCCGGGACGCCGATCAAGAAGAACCGTATGGACACAGTCAACGGACATCTGGAAGGATACCGAGATATTTATCACGTGGCCGGTCTCGGTTCCTCAGAAAAACCTGAAATCTTTGAGCCTTTCTGGTTCCGGACGTTCCGCTTTATTGAGCTTACTGTGCGGACGGAAGAAGAACCCCTTGAGATATTCTCGCTGGACTATGAGGAGACAGGCTATCCTCTGAAGGTCATGACCCATGTGGAGACTTCGGATCCGTCTCTCAAATCCGTATGGGAGCTGAGCGAGAGGACACTGCGGCGCTGTATGCATGAGACGTACGAGGACTGCCCCTTCTACGAGCAGCTCCAGTACACGATGGATACAAGATCCCAGATCCTCTATACCTATGCAGTATCAGCGGATGACCGTCTTGCCAGAAAGGCGATTGATGACTTTGCGAGAGCCCAGAGATCCAACGGGCTTCTCAACTGTTCTTATCCCAACATGAACCCGAACGTTATTCCGGGCTTCTCCATCTTTTACATCCTTATGGTCTATGACCACATGATGTACTTCGGGGACAAGGCTCTGGTACGCCGTTATATGCCGGCGGTGGACAGGATCCTTGCCTATTTCGACCGACACCTTACTCCTGACGGTCTGGTGGAGAAAGTCGGAGGTGTGAATCTCACCGCAAGATACTGGTCCTTTATCGACTGGGCAGTGGAGTGGAATCCCACGACGGGCATGCCGCCTGCAGGCTTAAAAGGACCGATTACAATGGAGTCACTCCTCTATGTATATGGTCTGCAGCATGCAGCACATCTTGCTGAGTATATAGGTCGCATGGATACGGCTTCAGAATACAGAGAGCGGGCGATGCAGGTGCAGAAAGCCATCCGCCGTCTGTGCAGACAGGCCGACGGATTGCTCACAGACGGTCCGTGCGCGCTTCTCATGGAAAATGGAAACGTGCCGGCTCTTCATTCCAGTCAGCAGGTACAGGTATTCGGTGTACTGACAGGGACCCTTGACGTAGAAAGCGGCCGCAGGAATCTGATAAAGGTCGTGGAGGAAAAAGGACATCCCCAGTGTACGGTTGCCATGCGCTTTTATCTCTTCAGAGCCCTGGAGAAAACCAGCCTCTATGAACAGACAAACAGCCTTTGGGATGCATGGAGGAACATGATTTACGACGGCTGTACTACCTGTATCGAGTCTGAGGATTATGCCAGATCCGAGTGCCATGCGTGGGGAGCATTGGCCCTCTACGAGCTGCCCTCGGCTATCCTCGGCGTACGTCCGGCAGCCCCGGGTTATGAAAAAATTCAGGTCAGTCCCCACACCGAATTCCTTGACTGGGCGGAAGGCACAGTGAAGACCCCGGCAGGCGATGTCAGGGTGTCCTGGGAACGGAGAGGAGAGAAGCTGGACCTCAGTGTGGAGGCACCGGAAGGTATTCATATCCTGAAATAAGAAAAGGCTGTCGCTTTAGTGCGGCAGCCTTTTTCATCGAGTAGAATCCGGCAGCGCGGCCGGATTTCTCTTATACAAAGACCCGGGCTTTTAAAAGTCCGGGTCTTTTAGCAGCTAAACCTTCCCGC
>JAFWIM010000189.1 GCA_017514845.1 Lachnospiraceae bacterium | reverse complement strand
TGAGTACGGCGAACAGGAAAGCCTGTACGGTCTCCAGCTCGAATACATCCGCGGCCGCGGCAACTCCACATGGATGGACGACAAGAAGCCGTACAAAGTGAAGTTCGACAAGGCGCAGGACCTCTTCGGCTTCGGTAAGAACAAGCACTGGGTATTGATCGCCAACCGTTACGACAACAGCCTCGTCCGCAACCGCATGACTTACTGGCTTGGCCAGCAGCTCGGGATGGAGTACACCCCGCAGTGTGTGCCGGTCGAGCTCGTGATGAACGGAGAGTTCTACGGAAGCTACCTCCTCTGCGAGCAGATCAGAGTAGGCGAGGGACGCGTCACAATCGACGATCTTGACGACCAGGATCCTCTGGCAGTCACCGATGACTTCCTGAACAAGGGCTGCTTCCTGCTGTCGATGGACGGCTATTCTGAAGAAGAAAAGCGCATGTTCAAGACGGAAAACGGCATGGAGTTCTACATCGAAAGCCCGGACAAAACAGTCTCCTCCTACTACGAGTACATAAAGGCATATATACAGAAGGTAGAGAACGCCATCTACGGCGATGACTTCAGAGATGCAGAGGGAAAGCTGTACACGGAATATCTCGACCTTGATGCGGCGGTCGATTACTGGTGGATCCAGGAGTTCTCGTCCAACGGTGATGCGTACAGCAACGGCAGTACTTACCTTTATAAAAAGAAAACCGATGACACACCTGCCAGACTGTACTGGGGACCTCTCTGGGACTTCGACTTCGTTGCATGGGGCGACCTCGACTATGAAATCGATCCGCAGGATTCGCTCGATTCCACATTTGCAGCGTGGTTCGATATGATGAAGGCTGACCCTGTGTTCATCAAGGCAAGCAAGGACCGCTGGCTCGAAGAGGGCGGCATCAGGGATAAGATAGTAGAAATCACGGAAGAAGGCGGGCGCCTCGACAAGTACCTCGCCCAGATGGAGACGAGCTACACATATGACCACGACAAGTGGGGCCCGTACGAGTCCGAGTTCACAAAGTATAAGGATGAGATCGAGCAGCTGCGCAGCTGGATCAACAAGAGGCTCGCGTTCGTAGACGAGGAAGTAAAAAAGCTCTCCACTGATCCGTATCACGTCAGGTTCACGGTCGACGGCAAGGTCGTAAAAGAAGTGGATGTCATCGGAGCATTGCGCCCGAAGGACTTCCCGAAGGACCCTGAAAAGCCGGGTTACGTATTCTCTAGCTGGGTCGACGAGGACGGCGTGGCTTATGAGGAAGGCTCCAGAATCATGGAAAACATAACGCTCTCCGCGTTCTTCATGGATGAGGGAGAGATCATTCAGCCAAAAGATATTTTCTTCAGGCAGTACGAGGTTTATTATCCGGTTTATCCGGACGATGACCTGACTTCGACATGGTACTCTCAGGACTACAGGGTATTTCCGGAGGATGCCTTCGATACAGACTTGACCTGGTCCAGCTCGAATGAAGAGGTTGCCACGAATCCGGAAGGAAATGATCTCATAAAGATAAACGGATTCGGCGATACAACGATCACGGCAAAACTCGCCAATGGCGTGTCCAGATCGTATAAGCTGCATGTCGTCAAATATGAGGATATGAATGAGTGGGAAGAGACAGCGCTCGACAAGGAGTCGATAACACTCAATACCGGCGGATATACCCAGATAAGGACGATCTCTTCGCCGAAGCCTTGCGATGAGCCGGAGATCATATGGATATCCGTTGATGAAAATGTTGCGTACGTCAATGATATCGGCGTTGTCACCGCAGTAGGGCCTGGAACGACAGACGTACTTGCAGTAATTACACTGTCAAATACGGTCTTAAGATGCAAGGTCACGGTAAAAGATGGAAACACTCCAGCAAATTACACCGGCAGGACCGTAAAGCGCAACGGCAGCACGTACAAGATCACTTCCGACAAGGCCGGCAGCAGGACCGCAATGCTCGTGAAGGCAAAGAACGCAAAGACCGTCACGATCCCTGCGACAGTCAAGTTTGGCGGCAGGACCTACAGCGTCAACAAGATCAAATCGAAAGCCTTCGCGAAGTCGAAGGCGACAAAGCTAATCGTAAAGACGAAGAAGCTTTCGAAGGCGCGCGTCAAAGGTTCGCTGAAGAAATCCAAAGTGACGAGCATCAAGGTGAAAGTGGGCAGGAAGAAGCTCAATAGGAAATATGTAAAGAAGTATAAGAAGTACTTCACAAAAAAGAACGCAGGCAAAAGAGTGAAAGTGTACTAGCCGCCGGCGCGGAAGCGCAAAACAGGCGCCTGCCGCCTGCGAATAGGCGCGCTCAAGCACGCGGCGCCTGCGAACGATTAGAAATGTACTCCAGCGAGAGATCGCTGGAGTATTCTTTTGCAGCAAATACGGCGCGTGCAGACACGGACGGGCAAGGGCAGGCAAAGGCAGACACAGTCTGGCAAAGGCGGGCACAGGCAGGCAAGAGCTGGCGCAGGATTGGCGCTTATTGGCGCATCCTGGCGCTGGCTTGGCGTTTATTGGCACATCCTGGCGCGATTTGGCGCTTTGCAGCTCAAAAGGCCGGCAGGAAAGGCGCCCGCCCCACGCCTGCCCGCGCCCGACCGCGCCCGCCCGCGCCTGCCCGCGCTTTTGGGGCCGCCGCGAGCCCAAAATCCTCTGGCCGGCACAGAATCAGGGGATGGGCGGCCCCTGAAAAAGGACTTTTAAAAATTTTGATAAAAATTCGCGATAGAAAAAGTATATATTTATCAATTCAAAATCCTCACTGCTCGCAAGGCCATAAAAATGGTCAATTTTGACCTATATAATGAAAAACTGCTTGACGATAACCTTAATTTGGGGATTATCGCCAAGCAGTTTTGTTCTGCATAAGGCATAGTTTAAAAAATTGATAAATATATAAAATATGAAGTCGAATAATTTATCAATTTTTTAAAAACTCCTCCCCACATAAAAAAACACCTCCTCATTTAAAAAACTCCTCGTTTCCCGCTCCGCGAGGGAAGAGAAAGAGGAGAAAGTAGGTGTTTAAAAGCGTCGCGGCATCAAAGATTATGGTAAATGGCCGCGTCCAATAGGTTCTAGAGCTTTTCAGAGTCGAGGATTATGGTAAATGGCCCATGGTTGAGGAGCTCGACCTCCATTTCCTCGCCGAATGAGCCTGTCTGGACCACAGGTACGCGCTCGCGGCAGCGCTCAACTATATATTTGTAGAGCGCTTCTGCGTGCTCCGGGGAGCCCGCATCGACGAACGACGGCCTGTTGCCCTTCTTGCAATTAGCGTACAAAGTGAACTGCGACACCAGCAACAGGCCGCCGTCCACGTCCGCGAGCGCCAGGTTAGTCTTGCCGGCCGCGTCCATGTTTATACGCAGCTTAATCATCTTATCTACCATTTTGTCTGCGACAGCCTCGTCATCCGCGTCGCAGACCCCGATCAGCACCATGTAGCCGCGGCCGATCTTGCCGACGACTTCGCCGTCGACGGAAACGGAAGCGTGATCAACACGCTGAATTACAAATCTCATAAATATTTCCTTTCTGAAAAGGGGGCGGAGACCCGTCCCCTTGTTATAGCATAGCCTCCGCTCCGCCAGCCTTTGGCAGCGCTTCTTGGCGCTTTTTGGCGCTTTCCACCTGCGCTGCCTGCGGCAGCCGCGCTCCGCGCCTATAACGCTCCACGGATCGTCGCCTCTATCTGTGCCTGCGCCTCTTTCTGCTCGTGCTTATCCATCTTTTCTATATGCACGAGCGGATGCGCAGTTATCTTTATATGTGCAGGGTTCCAGGTGCCCTTTTCCTCAAAGAAGTGGTACGTGCCGTCTATGGTCACAGGCAGAATAGGCACCTTCGCCTTCTCGGCGAACTTGAAAGCGCCGGCCTTGAACTCTCCCATCTCGTGCTTCTGCGAGCGCGTGCCCTCCGGGAAGATGCACATGTTGAAGCCCATGTCCAGCATCTTCTTGGCTTCGCCCAGCGCCTTGATTGCCTCCTTCGGGTTGTTGCGGATCAGGTAGATGGAGCGCGAGTATTCGACTACGTCTGCCAGGATCTTGTATTTGCGCCACTCCTCCTTTGAGACATAGCCCATAGGGCAGTGGTCCTTCACCAGCCAGAGAGTGGCGCAGATATCTGCAAAGCTCTGGTGGTTGCTGTACAGCATGAAAGGTCCGTCCTCAGGCTTCGGAATATTTTCCTCGCCATGCACCTCATAAGTGAGCCCCAGAATCGGCGTTATGTTCTCCACCCAGCGCTTCTGACCGAAGCGGATCAGCTCCTTTTCACCCTCCAGGTCGCCCGCCTCGCGCAGTTTGTCGAGTTGCTTTTTCAGCGAAGTGAAGCGAAGAGTTTCTATATAGCCCCTGATGAATCTAGGTCCGGTCTTAAAAATGTTCATATGCATCCTCCAAATGTGGAAAGACGACAGTCCCCGTTATTAATCTTTAACGGGGACTGTCCCCCTTTTTTTCTACCCGCATTGTAGCATATTTTTACGTTACACAAAATAAGACAATAACAGACGCCGCTGTCCCCCGCCTTTGCGCACGGCGGGGGACAGCTTCGAGCGTCGGCGTTGAGTATCCGATCCCCGGCCGATGCTCTCAGGAGCTGAAGCTCCCGGCGTCTGTTGACGGCCTGTTGGATCTTTGCTCCTGGTTGAATCGCAATAAAAGTCCAAAGAAAAACAAACCGGCTTGCTATAATGGTAGTAACTTATGCGTGACAGGGTCGCCGTCCCGCAGCCGCCTCCAAAGCCTGCGGCGGCCATAAAAACTACCAAAAACTTTGAAGGATACGACCCGGCGCAGAAGTATATTTAATATGTACAAAGGGTTAGACGGATAATTGCTGTGAAAAGAATGAGAGGAACAGATTTATGAAGAGATTGAGATTTCTGGCGCTCGTGTTTTCGCTGGCACTGATAATACTGTGCATGCCGGCGAAGACCTATGCTGAGGATGGTTTCGTTGATGATCCCGGCAGGGAATACGGCGACGCTTTTTACACACTCGGAGAGGGAGGCATCCTGTTCTCCTGCTACGAATACGGTGAAGATGAAGCAGTAGTATACATGGCCGATGCTGGAATACAGGGAAAAGTCGTGATTCCGCCAACCATATATGATGCAGGAGATGAGAAGGACAGAACGATAGTCGGAATTATCTCGCCTGCGGAAGTGGATAAGGAAGAGTATTCGACAGGCCTGCACCACTACGAGGGTTATTCGTTTGGCGGAAACTACGACATAACCGAGCTGACCCTTCCGTCAACTATTAAGTTTATCGGTCAGGGAGCCCTGTATCAGCATGACAAGCTGAAGAAGGTAGTGTTCAACAGCGATAATGCTTCATCAGCGGATTATACTGTCGAAACATATGCATTCGGTCAGTGTACTGCTCTTACGGAGATCAGCTTTGGCCCTGATGATAACGCAATAGTAAAAGGTAATGCATTTTCTGACTGTACGGCACTGAAAACTATCACCTTCCCGGAAGCGGGAGATATCAGTACCAAGGCACTGGAGGGCTGCTTCAACCTTGAAGAAGTTATCAACGCACCGTATGGATTATATCTTTACCATAATTACAGCGACTTTTTTGAAGAAAACTGCCCTAAAAACAGCGAGGATGAGTATGTATTTAACCTCAGGAAAATCGTTTTCCCGGAAGGCTATGAAGAAATCACCGGAATAGAGCAGTCTGATATGCATTATCAAAAGGTCAGTACGCCTTATCTGAAAGATGTTACTTTACCATCAACAGCAGAGTATATTGAGGGTTTTGCATACACAGCAATAGAGTCGATTGACCTGCCTGAAGGTCTTATTGAGATTTCAGGGAGATGCTTTGACGGGTGTACAGCGCTCAGATCTGCGGATTTACCTGACTCGCTTAGAATTATAGGCGGCTATGCATTCAATGGCTGCAGCCAGCTTACAGGTTCAGCGACCCTGCCGAATCTTGAAGAGGTTGGAGATCATGCATTCGCAGGCTGCCATGATCTGAAATTATCAGTTAAGATAAATGGTATGATATATGGTCCGGAGTTTTATGACTCCGGTGTAACAGACGTTACCTTTACAGCGACCGATGATGAAAATGACTGGGTCTGCTACGAAAACAGACTCTTTCTTAAGTGCCCTGACCTGAAGAGCATCACAGTTCTTGGTGACCATACATACTTCAAGTCAGTGGACGGAGTTTTATATGCATCCTTCCCTAACGGGGAAGACGAGGGAACAGAAAGAGTCTGGGCACTGCTGAAATACCCTCCTGCAAAGAGCGGAGGCGATTACACGATCCCGTCCGATGTAACATACATAGCTGCATATGCGTTCGATGGATGCAGATTCAACAGCATACATATCCCGGTCACGGTAAAGGGATTCAGGAACAATCTGCAATATTATGATGAGGAAGGCCATAATCACGGTTATCCGTTCTGCTCAATGGCAAACAATGCTCCT
>JAFWIM010000188.1 GCA_017514845.1 Lachnospiraceae bacterium | reverse complement strand
TTCTATTCGGCAGGGGGAAATACCTGGTCTCTGGAAGCTGGCAATGTCTTTCTGATTTATCCGAACCAGCCCGTTGTATACTGCGCTGACAGCCGGGACCCGTGGAGTTACGCATGGGTGGGCTTTAAGGGTTCCCGCGTGGAGGCGATATTAAAGCAGTGCGGATTCACGAAGAACAGGCGTATCCTCAAGCTGGCGGATATCGCCCCATATGTGAGCTGCTTCGATCTGCTGATGGAGCATCTCTCGCTGGAATTATCTGACATACTTTTTCGGGAATCTGTGCTCATGCAGATCCTGTCACTTTTATGTCTGCAGTACCAGACAGAAGACAGGACGGTAAAAGTGAACGGGGATGAAACGGACAGCAGCTCCTATGTGACACGTGCCGTTGAGTTCATCACCACCCACTATATGCATCCGATCACGATCAGTGAGATTGCGGATTTCCTGGGCATTTCCAAAGGGCATCTGAACCGTGTCTTTCAGAGCCGATATGGGATGTCCGTGCAGAACTTTATAATCGATTTTCGGATGCAGAGAGCAGCTGCTCTGCTTGAAAATACGACCGATCCCGTCAAGGAGATCGCCCTTCAGACCGGATATACCGATCCGCTGGTTTTCTCCAAGGCTTTCAAGAAATACTTTGGCGTCAGCCCGAAAGCTTACCGCGATTATGAAGATAAGATTGAAATGCGGAGAAAACGGGAGACCACATCAGGAGAGAACCTATGATTTTAATGACACTGGAAGGAATCGGCATTTCCTTCGGAGAGACAGCGCTGCTTGAAAATGTAACACAGGGAATAGAAGACTATGACAGGATCGGTGTGCTCGGAATTAACTGCACGGGCAAGTCCACCCTTCTTGCCATTGTGGCGGGTGCGCTCGAGCCGGATGAGGGACAGATCATTATGAGGAATGGGCTGAAGATCTCCTATCTTCCCCAGAATCCGGTCTTTGATCCTGATCTGAATATCCTTGAAAATGTTGTCCGGAACATCTCGCAGGAGCAGGAGTTCTGGAACGTGCGTGGAGAAGCCGCTTCTATGCTCCAGAAGCTCGGAATCCCCGATCCTGCTGTCATGCCGGATACGCTGTCCGGAGGGCAGAGGAAGAGAGCGGCGCTCGCGGCAGCGCTGCTCACGCCGAGTGACCTTTTCATTCTTGATGAGCCGACCAACCATCTGGATCACGAGATGATTGAGTGGCTGCAGGAGCAGCTTGAGATTTACAAGGGCGCTCTTGTCATGATTACGCATGACCGCTATTTCCTGGACGAAGTGACTACGACCATCTGGGAAATAGACCGTGCAAATGTGTACAGCTACCCGGGCAACTATGAGAAGTACCTGCAGGAAAAGCAGACCCGTATGAATTTCGCTCTGTCCGCGGAGAGAAAGATGGCGGCCCTCTATAAGCAGGACCTTGCCTGGATGATGCGCGGAGCAAGAGCCAGGTCTACCAAGCAGAAGGCTCATATTCAGCGCTTTGAAGCCCTGCGGGACAGGGAGAAGATTGCCGAGGAGCGGAATGTGGTCCTCGAATCGCTCCCGTCGAGGATGGGAAATAAGACAATCGAGATTCGCAATCTGGCCAAGAGTTATGGAGACAAATGTCTTTTCCGTGATTTTTCCTACATGTTCCAAAGGAACGACCGAATTGGGATCATAGGACCGAACGGCTGCGGAAAATCCACACTCCTTAAGATCCTGACGGGAGAGATAGAACCGGATGAGGGCTCGGTGGAGATCGGTCAAACCATAAAGATGAGCTGCTTCAGTCAGGAGAACGAGAAGCTGCCATCTTCCGGGACTGTGATCGATGCCGTGAAGGAGACCGGGGAATATGTGCGCACAGCCGACGGTCTTATCACCGCATCAGCCATGTGCGAGCGTTTTCTTTTCTCAAAAGGCAAGCAGTATACGCCAATCGAGAAGCTGTCCGGCGGGGAGAAGCGCAGGCTGTACCTGCTTCGCATCCTCATGGAAGCACCCAATGTGCTGATCCTGGACGAGCCGACTAATGACCTCGATATACAGACACTGCAGATTCTGGAGGATTATCTGGACCACTTTTCCGGAATTGTGATCGCAGTCTCGCATGACCGGTATTTTCTGGACAGGGTCGTGAACCGAATATTCAGTTTCGAGGGGGACGGACATTTGCACCAGAGCGAGGGTGGCTATGAGGAATATCTTGCCCATAAGGAGGGATGGAACTTTGAAGCGCCGCCTGAGATTCCAAAAGCAGCGGAACCTCCGAAGAAGGGAAAGAAATACAGAGCGGTCGCGCCTCAAAAGAAGCTGACCTATACACAGCAGCGGGAATATGATTCGATCGAAGGTGTGATTGATGAGCTTACTGAAAAGTCGGAGAAGTTGGCGGAAGAGATGGCTCAGGTCTCCACGGACTATGTCAGGCTGCAGGAACTCACGGAGGAAAAGGAGCGGATTGACGCGGAGCTTGACGAGAAGATGGAGCGGTTCCTTGAACTGCAGGAGCTGGTGGAGAGTTTTCAGTAGGTACATTTAAATCTTAAAGAGAACAAGGAGAAAATTATGAAGCCAGATGCTTATTCCGGTGAGGCAAGGCTAGGACGTATACGAGACAAAGAAGCTGTCATAAACGAATTGTCATACGTTGATCCCATGACACCATCTTTGGGAGAAACGGTAAAAAAACTTCGCGATAAACTGTATGCCTGCGGATCTTGCGGTCATGATGATAATATTCGTCTGAAAAATGAATTCGAATCTGCTGCGGACCGCCTTTTCAAAGAACGTGACAGAATAAGGGAAGAATATAAGCGGCAGAAAGAAGGAATTATTTTGGAGGCTGAGCGTCTTTCATACAGCACAGATTACAAGAGCGCCAAAGATCAAATGCAATCTCTGAGAGAAAGATGGAAGCAGATACCGCGAGGCGCAAAGGCAGATGAAGATGTCCTGTGGTTCCGCTTTAAACAGGCATCTGACCGTTTATATGAGAATGCTAAAAATGACTATGAGGAAAGGAAAAGAAAGCAGGCAGACGCTAAGTATAAAAAGGAATTTCTGGTTCGTCAGGCGGAAAGTCTTTCATATAGTACTGACTTTAAGAATGCAAAGGATCAGATGAAACATCTTAATGAGCAGTGGAAACAGGCCCCGCGAGCATCAAAAGAGGATGAGGATCAGTTATGGTCCCGGTTCAGACAGGCAGCGGATCGTTTATACGGAAATGCACAACAAGACTATGAAAGGCATCAGGCTCAGCAGCGGGAGGCAAAAGCCAGAAAGGAACAAGTAATAAATCAGATTGAAAGACTGGCCTATACCGGCGACTTTAAAAGTGCAGGTATAGAGGTAAAGCGTTTGTCTGATGAGTTTTATAATGCAGGGAGTGCAGGCAGGGATAATCAGGACCTTAAAGAACGGTTCAATGCCGCAAGAAATCGTTTTTATGCAGCAAAGCAGCAGGCAGGTCAAATTAAGCATCAGGAATATTTACGAAGCTTAGACGAACGTATTAATAGAAAACGAGACGCCTTGAACAGATTGGAAAATGCAATTTATAATAAGAGGGATCAGTTAAGTAATCTGTTATCCCGCCCTGA
Organism: Lachnospiraceae bacterium; assembly: GCA_017514845.1. Taxonomy (GTDB): domain Bacteria; phylum Bacillota; class Clostridia; order Lachnospirales; family Lachnospiraceae; genus Chordicoccus. The sequence goes on along the minus strand of JAFWIM010000188.1, from coordinate 424 downwards.
ACCGAGCTACAATAATCCACATCGCTGGGAGATAGCGGCGAGAAGGAATGCTAAAGAATCGGAGATAAACGCGGCTATTAGAGATATGGAGATAAAGAGGGCGAGTATCATTAATGAAATCGCAGAGCTCCAGAGCAAATATAACAATTCCCGTTAAGAAATTGGGACACGGATTGTTTTCGTGTGAGAGGTCTTGTTAGACAATGCCTCCGATTAAGTAAGCACTGATATCGATGCAGTCACAGTAAAAATATGTTACAATAAGTATGTTGATCATACCAGTCACCAAAGAGAGTCATGAGGAGACCGAATATGCAGATAAAAGAATATAACGGCGGAGAAATTCTGTTTAAAGAGGGCGATGTGTGCGACAGCATGTTTAAGATCGTCGAAGGGTCTGTATCTGTGCAGATCAAAGCCAGCA
>JAFWIM010000187.1 GCA_017514845.1 Lachnospiraceae bacterium | reverse complement strand
GTATCTGCCGTGCGCAACACAGAACGAGCTCCCGCTTGAAGGCGCTAAGGCACTCGTTGCCAACGGAACAATCGCCGTATGCGAAGGCGCTAACATGCCGACAACGCTTGAAGCTACAAAGTATCTGCAGGACAACGGCGTGATCTTCGCGCCGGGTAAGGCTGCAAATGCAGGCGGCGTCGCCACCTCCGCACTTGAGATGAGCCAGAACTCCGAGAGACTGTCCTGGACATTTGAAGAAGTTGACGCTAAGCTTGAGCAGATCATGATCAATATCGTACACAACATTGATGACGCAGCCAAGAAGTATGGCATGGATGGCAACTATGTTGCAGGTGCTAACATCGCCGGCTTCCTGAAGGTTGCTGAAGCTATGAAGGCTCAGGGTGTTGTATAATATCTAATCAATACTAAAACAAGAAGTAGAGGGGCTGTCGCATTAATGCGGCGGCCTCTTTTGCTGAGTGGTGGCGACAGTCATCTTTGTTCTGTTCGGGGTTCATCGACTGCCCGGGCGGTTTGAGAGCACTAGTTATCAATGAAATCAGCTTTGGACTACTGCCAGTAAAAACCTTGTATCAGCGAGTCTTACCGTCATCTAATTTCAGAATCAAAAAAAGTGACTGCTTTTAGGCAAGCCATTTTCAGCCGACTGTCAGCGGATTTTTTTAAGGCGAGCTAGCGTGACTGCTTGTGGTATATGATCCAACCCTCGTAGGGCACTGCATATGTATGTTATTTTACTAGATCGACTGCCGGCTTCTTGATTTTAATCTCTGACACAGAATTCTCGTGACTTTAGTCGTGAGATGAATGCGCAAAAGATACTTGCGTTCTTGATGGTTTAATCCAGATAATTTTTGCCTGGTGCACTTCACACATTTTTCGCACAAGTGTGATATAGTATGAATTGTGATTTCCTGCTTCGAACAACTCGCAGGCAGATTCGGAAAAGCAACTCTATGAACCGGGAGGAACAGGTCTTGAAAAAATCATTTTATGCTTTGTTATTTTCAATTGTCCTCGCTTTTGTGACCCTTGTCGGATGCAGCGGAAGCAGCAGTGCTGTGGCGGGTGGCTCCGGCAAAGTAACTCTCGAGAGCGCGCCAGAGCAGACGGATTCTCAAAACGGGACAACCGAGGAGAGTCCCGGCGTTGATGAACAATCGTTAAGCTTGCAGAGCGCACCCGAACAAGTTGCCGGGGACACAAAAGACGAAGCTGCATCAGGCGCTGACGGAACCTCAACCGAAAGCAAAGCTTCATCGAAGGACGAGCCGGAAGCAGTAGGGAACGAATCGGAAGCGGCGATCAACGAGCCGGAAGCCACAATCGATGAGAACGGCACCTACAGCTCGAAAGATGATGTTGCGCTCTATATTCATGTCTATGGGCATCTGCCAAAGAACTTCATGACCAAAAAGGAAGCCAAGAAGCTCGGCTGGGAGGGAGGCTCGCTGGAGAAATACGCAAAAGGCATGTGCATCGGCGGCGACCATTTCGGGAACTATGAGGGAATTCTTCCGCAAGGCAACTATCATGAATGTGATATTGATACCTTAGGCAGGAAGTCGAGAGGAGCAAAAAGAATCATATATTCCGACGATGGCAGAATATATTATACAGAAGACCATTATGAAACATTCGAACTCCTCTATGGAGAAGAGTGATAAGGAGGCGGATTTATGACATATACGATTGATTTATACGGAGCAGGAAGCCGCGCTGAAATTCATGAAAGAATCCGCAGGGGTCTGCCTGTACCCGAATACTACGGCAACAATCTGGATGCTCTTCATGATGTTCTGGCAGAGTGTGAAGATGATACGGAAATCGTCTTTAAAAACTCCACTAAGATTGCTCCGAACATGCGTGGGTATGTTGAAGCCCTTCGATGGATGTGCTCTGAGACCGCAGAGGAAAATCCGGAAATCCAAATTGAATTTAAATGATATATCACGACTTGAGGTAATCAGTACGAAAAAAACGAGGAAGGTGAATGTCATTTGCGCGCGGATCAAGACTTGCGTCACAAGTATTGCGCGATGAAGAATAAATACTGTAAAAATTGTGTAAAATGATTCAAAAAATTTTCCGCAAAAAAAGGATTTGGCCTTTTTTTGCGGAAAACTATTTTTGAAAACACGAAAATTCCTGTACGGTGAATGATCCATACTCTGATAAGGCACAATGAACCGCCCTGTCAGGTGAATGTCACCGATCCGAGATAATATTTATGGTCACTGTTGTCCGCTCTGAAATGCATAAGATTCAGGCGGACATTAACTATCATTAAGTGGGCTCAGGTGGCAGCCACCGCCATTTTCCTTGTATCCGGCAGGGAGGCCGCATGACATGCAGTTAAGAGAAGAGCTTGAAAAGAGGGAAATCATCACACTGGATCCCCATGCCTCGTATGCCGCCAGAACACGCGGACGGCTGATGTACGAGGAAGAGTGTGATATACGGACCTGCTACATGCGGGACCGCGACCGCATTGTCCACTGCAAGTCATTTCGAAGACTTAAGGACAAGACTCAGGTCTTTCTCGCTCCGCAGGGTGACCATTATCGCACGCGCATGATGCACACACTGGAGGTCTCGCAGACTTCCAGAACGGTCGCGAGGTGTCTCATGTTGAATGAGGACCTTGTCGAAGCCATAGCGCTGGGTCATGATCTGGGCCACACTCCGTTCGGTCACGCGGGTGAGAGGGCTTTGAACGACGCGTGCCCGTCAGGCTTCAGACACAGCGAACAGAGTCTCCGCATCGTTGACAAGCTGGAAAAAGACGGAAGAGGGCTGAATCTCACCTGGGAGGTTCGTGACGGCATCCGCAATCACGGGACGTCCTGCCATCCGGTGACGTTGGAAGGCCAGATCGTCCGGCTCTGCGACAAGATATCCTACATTCATCACGATATGGATGACGCCATTCGCGCAGGAATACTGAACGAGAACGATGTTCCCCATGATCTGAGGGATCTGCTCGGGCATTCGACGAGGGAGCGGCTGAATACATTTGTTCACGACATTGTGAATACTTCATCCGGTATGGGAAAAGTTGAAATGTCGCCCGCGATCGGCGAGGCGATGAAAGACCTCCGAAAGTTCATGTTCGAGAACCTTTACACGAACGCCGCGGCCAAGGGGGAGGAAAATAAAGCCGAGCTCATGGTCAGGGAACTTTACGGATACTATATTTCATATCCGGACAAGATGCCGGCTGATTATTACCGGATGATAGAGGAGAAGGGCGAAGCCCCGGAAAGAGTTGTCTGTGACTACATTTCCGGCATGACAGACCAGTACTCGATGATGAAGTTCCGAGAGATCTTCATACCTAAGTCCTGGAGTAAGCTGTGAGGGTACGAAAATACATTGAGATATTCTGATGAACTGATCGAAGAAGTACGTTCTGCAAATGACATCGTCGATGTCATCGGCGAAAACGTCCGACTGAAGCGATCCGGAAACAATTACACAGGGTTATGTCCGTTCCACAACGAGAAGACGCCGTCTTTCTCGGTCAGCCGTACCAAGCAGATGTATTACTGCTTCGGCTGCCATGCGGGCGGGAATGTGATCACATTCATGATGGAATACAATCATATGACTTTTCTCGAAGCCCTCGAGGCCCTCGCTGAACGCGCGCATATAACCCTGCCCCAAATCGAATACTCCAAAGAAGCCCAGGCCCAGGCGGATAAGAAAGCCCAGCTGCTCGAAATCAACAAGAAGGCGGCTGCCTACTACTATTATCTGCTGAAGACCAAAGAGGGGGAGATCGGTCTCAATTATCTCCGGGAGAGGGGACTCTCCGACGAGACGATCAAAAAATTCGGACTCGGGTATTCGGGCAGGAGCGGACGTCTCTATTCGTATCTTAAGAACAAAGGGTACTCGGATGATTTGCTGGCGGAGACGGGACTTTTTACATTTGATGAAAAGCGCGGCGCGATGGACAAGTTCTGGAACAGGGTCATGTTCCCGATTGCCGATGTCAGAGGAAAAGTCATCGGATTCGGCGGACGTGTCATGGGAGACGCGAAACCCAAGTATCTCAACTCTCCGGAGACGACCGTTTTCAATAAGAGGAACAACCTGTTCGGCCTCAATATTGCGAGGGCAACGAGAAGAAGATATATTATCCTCTGCGAGGGCTACATGGATGTAATATCCATGCACCAGGCCGGATTTGACTGCGCGGTGGCATCGCTCGGAACAGCGCTCACGCCGCAGCAGGCAGGTCTTCTCAAGCGCTACACGACGAACGCGCTGCTTCTTTATGACTCCGACAATGCCGGAAAAATGGCAGCCCTCAGGGCAATACCGATCCTCAAGGACGCGGGGATCGAGTCGAGAGTTGTCGACCTGAGCCCCTACAAGGACCCGGATGAATTCATCAAGGGTCTCGGAGCTTCCGCTCTAGAGGAACGACTTTCCGGGGCGAGCAACGCTTTCATGTTCGAGGTCGAGGATACAGCCGCGAAGTACAGGCTGGATGATCCCGCCGAGCGCACGAACTTCCAGAAAGCCGTTGCAAGGATGCTTCTGCAGTTTCCGGAGGAGCTCGAGCGGAACAACTACATTGAAGCAATAGCAAGGCGTTACAGCTTTTCCGCCGACGGCCTGCGGAAAATGGTGGTCCGCATGGCAATGGCCGGGACACCGGCTGAGAGATATAGCGAGCCGGTGAGCGGCGAGCGCCGGGTCATCAGGGAGAAGAAAGATTCGGGTATGGTCACATCCCAGAAGTTGATGCTCACGTATCTGGCCAACTACCCTGAGGCCTACAGCGAGTCGAAAGCATATATAGGACCTTCGGACTTCACTGACCCGCTCTGCAGAAAGATCGCGGAAGGGCTTTACGATCAAATCCGTGAGGGGAAGGTCAGCGAGGCCGCTCTCGTAAATCTGTTCATAGATGCTGAGGAACAGACACAGGCAGCTCAGCTCTTCCACACAAGCATTCCTGTTTCAAGCGCCGCCGAGCAGGATAAGGCTTTCACGGACACAGTCTATCGGCTGATGAAGGAGAGCAACGACGCGAGAATGAAAGTGTGGGACGGCAAAAATCCTGAGGAGCTCACCGAACTTATCAATCAGAAACGCCGGATGGAGGAGTTCAGGAGGGGCGGAAAGGTGCTGCATTTACCATTTGCAAATGACAGCTTATAATTTGAGTTCTGCCCGCGGTAATTTCAGTAACAGTTCAGAAGTGCTGTCCTTGATATTCGTTGCCGGCAGCAAAGCATTCATCTTCGTGAGAAAAACATTGCTGGTCCGACCGAGAGATCAAAAATGCAAAGCATTTTTTAGCTCGCAGGAAAGGACCTGCGTTTTTCGATGAAGATGATGTTTGCGCCGCATTTTGGAAATCCGGAGCAGCCCATCTGAACCGCTGCACATGTCGCGGGATTCGGCCGACGAAAAAAGGCCAATATAGGAACCTGTTGATAAAGTTTATGAGGAGAAAAAAGAATGACAGAACGTGAGGTGCATTTCGCAGAAAAACTGACAGAGCTTCTTCAGAAAGCCAAGACTAAGAAGAATGTTCTCAACTACTCGGAAATCGGTGACAATTTCAAGGGGATGGAATTCACCGCTGAGGACGCTGAGAAAGTGCTTGACTTCCTGGAAGCCAACGGCGTCGATGTCCTTCGCATGGAGGACACGGTGCGCGAGGATGAGGTACTTCTGCTTTCAGATGACGATGAGGCTTCGATCGAGGATGACGCCGATGCGGAAATCGACGTCGAAAAGATCGACCTGTCCGTCCCGGAAGGTGTTTCCATTGAGGACCCTGTACGCATGTACCTCAAGGAGATAGGAAAAGTGCCCCTTCTCACAGCGGAGGAGGAGATTGAACTTTCCAAGCAGATGGAACTCGGCGGAGAAGAGGGCAAACGCGCCCAGCAGAGACTTGCTGAGGCCAATCTGCGCCTTGTCGTCTCCATCGCCAAGAGATATGTCGGCCGCGGTATGCTGTTCCTCGACCTGATCCAGGAGGGAAATCTCGGCCTTATCAAGGCTGTCGAGAAATATGATTACCGCAAGGGATTCAAGTTTTCGACCTACGCTACATGGTGGATCCGCCAGGCAATCACGCGAGCGATTGCTGACCAGGCAAGAACGATTCGTATCCCTGTCCACATGGTCGAGACAATTAACAAGCTGATCCGCGTCTCCAGACAGCTGCTCCAGGAGCTTGGCCGCGAACCAACCCCGGAAGAGATTGCTGAGGAGATGGGCATGTCCGTGGAGAGAGTCCGTGAAATTCTCAAGATTTCCCAGGAGCCAGTTTCCCTCGAGACCCCGATCGGTGAGGAGGAAGACAGCCACCTCGGTGACTTCATCCAGGATGACAACGTTCCGGTGCCTGCAGACGCCGCTGCCTTCACTCTGCTGAAAGAGCAGCTGGTCGAAGTACTCGGAACACTGACAGAGCGCGAGCAGAAGGTCCTTCGTCTTCGCTTCGGTCTTGATGACGGCCGCGCCCGCACACTCGAGGAAGTCGGCAAGGAGTTCAATGTCACCCGTGAGCGTATCCGCCAGATCGAAGCAAAAGCCCTCCGCAAGCTGAGACATCCGTCCCGCAGCCGCAAGCTGAAGGATTATCTCGACTGAGTGTCGTCCGAAGCCGCAGGCTGAGGATTAAATTGACAGATCATCGTCCGCAGCCGAAGGCTGAAGGATTTTAAATGCTGCAGTGAAAACCATAGTCGTAGGCTTTAGCTGCAGCATTTTTTCAGTAGGAGGAAACGTATGAATCTTTCTAAGCGGCTCATGGCCGCGGTGGATATGGTGACGGAGGGCTTCGCGGTTCTTGATGTGGGCTGTGACCATGCATATACATCGATTGAGCTTGTGAGGAGAAAATCTCCGTGCGCTGTCGCCTCCGACGTGAGACCGGGTCCGCTCAAAGCAGCCGGTAAACACATAGCGGAGGCCGGCCTTCTTGATAAAATTACGACCGTTCTTGCGGACGGCGTGCCCCGCAATATTACAAAGCTGCTTCCTGAAAACGTTCCTGCCTCCCTGGTCATAACCGGGATGGGAGGTATGCTGATCATAAAGATCTTGAGCGAGGCGGAAGGGCTTTTGGAAAGATTTGACGAGCTGATTTTATCGCCGCAGAGCGATATATATGCAGTTCGAAAATTTCTTGATGAGCGAGGGTATGCATTTGTCGCTGAGGCGGAGATCCTGGAGGACGGCAAGTTTTATACACTGATGAAAGTTCATCCGAATTCGGAATCTGTTTATATTGGGTTGGCATTTAAACAGAATGAATCACCGGACATAAGGCTGGTCACGCCGACAAACGACGCTGAGCTGACATACGGTCCATGTCTCCTCAGAAAAAAGGACGAGACCCTTAAGGCTTACCTTACAAAGCGGAGAAGTGTGCTGACGGATATTAAGGAAAAACTTATCGCTTCGGGCAGAAGCGCGGAAGATACCCGAATTTGTGAGATTGATGAGGAAGTGAGGATCATAGATGAAGCTGAGAGATATTATTAAGCAGCTGGATAAAGATTTTCCCTTCAGCTGGGCGATGGAATGGGACAACATCGGACTGCTTGTCGGGGATATGGAAGCAGATATAAATAAGGTCTTTCTGAATCTCGACGTGACGGATGAGGCTGTAGCCGAAGCCTCGCTCTGGGGAGCGGATCTGATCCTGACCCACCACCCGCTGCTCTTTTCCCCTGCACGGACAGTGACAGAGCAGGATTTTATAGGACGCAGGATACGCAGACTCATCAAGGAGGACATAAATTACATTGCGATGCACACCAACTTTGATATCGCGAAGATGGCTGACCTGAATGCCGCGGATCTGCAGCTCACTGATCCCAGAATCCTGGATGTTACAGGAGAGGATGCGGCAGGAAACCCCGTTGGGCTCGGAAGAGTGGGGGAGGTGCCGGAGATGAGCCTTGCTGCATTTGCAGAAATTGTAAAAAAGGCAATGTCACTTCAGGCGGTACGAGTTTACGGAGATCCGAACCGGCCCGTAATGACGTGCGCGGTCAGCTCCGGGTCAGGAAAGAGCGAGATCCGTGCTGCACTTGAAGCAGGGGCGGACGTGCTGGTCACCGGAGACCTCGATTATCACTCATCAATCGATGCCAACGCCCAGGGACTTGCCCTTATCGATGCCGGCCATTACGGCACGGAGTTCGTCTACATCACCTATATGGAAGGCTATCTCAAAAAGACGTTTCCGGAGCTTTGCGTGCGCAGCATGAAAATCAGACAGCCGTACTGTATTTTGTGATTTTGGAAGTTTTCGCAGTGACATAAAGAAGCACATGACATTGCCCAAAGGCAGTGGGTTTCCGCCCTTGATAATCGAAAGGAGGTATTCATGAATGTAACAGTCAACGGAAAGATCTACGAGTACGAAGACGGAACTATTCTCAAAAATATTGCGGAGGATCTCGCAGGAGATTATAAGTATCCTATTTTGCTTGCAAATGTAGACGGGAAGCTTCAGGAGCTTCACCATCATTTGAACCATGATGCAAACGTTGTATTTTTCACATCCGCGGATCCCATCGGCTATCAGACCATACGGCGAAGCATGTCCATGCTGTTCATCACTGCAGTGTACCATGTCGTCGGACAGATGCCGGATCGTCCGTCTGCAAATGTCAGAACTGTTCTCCATTTTTCAATCGATACAGGGTTTTTTTATACGATCGATGAGGACGTCGAGATAACGGATGAGTTCCTTGCGGACGTCGAAAAAGAAATGCGAAGAATGATTTCGTTGAAGCTTCCGTTCAGAAAAAGAACTATCACGACACGAGACGCGGTCGATCTCTTCCACAGGCACGGCATGTATGATAAAGAAATGCTGTTCTCGACCCGTTTGGTATCACGCGTCAATGTCTATAGTCTTGACGGTTATGAGGACTACTACTATGGTTATATGACAATGGACACAGAATTTCTCGGGAATTTCCGGCTGCTTAGATACCATGACGGAGTTATTATGGTCATGCCCACGGATAACAGACCGGACGAGATTCCGGAGTTTCATCCGGAGGAAAAGCTGTTTGAAACACAGATCGCCGGGGAAGAATTTGCCGAGAACAAGCAGCTCGGCTGTGTCGGTGAGCTGAATTCACACGTCATTTCAGGCGGAATGCGAGAGGTGATCCTTATTTCTGAGGCTCACCAGGAGAGCCGTATCTCTGAGATAGCAGCCAGAATTGCCGACAGAGGCGATGTGAAGTTCGTTCTCGTGGCGGGACCGTCTTCTTCAGGAAAAACTACGTTCTCCCAGAGACTCTGCGTACAGCTTCACGCCCACGGATTAAAACCGAATTATATCGGTGTGGATAATTATTTTATACCGAGAGATGAGCTCCCGGTGGACGAGAACGGAAAAAGGGATTTCGAGTGCCTGGAAGCCATTGACCTTGCGTATTTCAATAACGATATGAACGCGCTGCTGGAGGGCAAGGAGATAAGTGTGCCTACGTATGACTTTGTCTCCGGAAAGCGCGTATTCACCGGAGAGAAGCTGCGCCTTTCTGAAGGCGAGATTCTTGTCATAGAAGGTATCCACTGCCTGAACGACGGGCTGACTTACAGCTTGCCGGCAAGCAGCAAGTTCAAAATCTATATCAGCGCGCTGACCCAGGTCAACGTGGATGAGCACAACAGAATTCCCACGAGAGACGGAAGACTGCTTCGCAGGATTATCCGCGACCACAGGACACGCGGATACTCGGCTCAGAATACACTCAATATGTGGGATGACGTGCGCCACGGCGAGGAGAATTACATTTTCCCGTATCAGGACTCGGCAGATGAATTCTTTAATTCCGCGCTTCCCTACGAGCTGGCTGTCATCAAGCAGTACGCTCAGCCGCTCCTATTCTCCGTGCCCGAGGATGACCCGCAGTATTACGAAGCAAGACGGCTGCTTAAGTTCCTCGATTATTTCCTCGGAATACCGCTGGACGATGTCCCCACGAACTCAATTCTCAGAGAATTCCTCGGCGGCGGGTGCTTCAGACTGTAAACAAATATGACTGCAATAGTTCAGACAGGCTGATCGGAGTTTATGATCCGGCGCAAACATCATCTTCATCGAAAAACGCAGGTCCTTTCTGCGAGCTTAAAAAAGCTAAAGCTTTTTTGATCTCACAGGGAAGGACCTGCAATGTTTTTCTCACGAAGATGGATGCTTTGCGCCGAATGTGGAATGTACAATCAGCCTGTCTGACCTGCTGCAGAGCCGAACAGCAAAATTCTCAGACAAACATACTTTGCTCCGTATGCTAAATGCAATATCAGCCTGTCTGACCTGCTGCAGAGCCGGACAACAATATGCTCCGCATGCAGATCGCAATAACAGCCTGTCTGATCTGCTGCAGGGCCGAAAGCATAATTCGCAGACGGATTTATCGGGATTTCAGAGTCCGACACAAACATCATCTTCATCGAAAAACAACGTTCCCTCTAAAGTTTCTCTTGATTTCAACGTATTGACGCGTTATCATAGTCAAGATGCAGTGAGCGCATTAAAAAATGCGTTTTCTAAAACTGACATATCCTTGTATCAGTAGTTTGGTCTGAGGTTTAGAGGAGGTACAATGGCACTGAGACATTTGATGAGCCCACTTGATTTTTCAACCGGGGAACTCGACAAACTTATGGATCTCGCAAATGATATAGAGAAGAATCCAGATAAATACGCGCATGTATGCGCCGGTAAGAAGATTGCCACCTTATTCTATGAGCCGAGCACAAGGACGAGACTCTCGTTCGAAGCGGCTATGTTGAATTTAGGTGGCAGTGTTTTAGGTTTCCACAGCTCAGATTCCTCATCGGCCGCCAAGGGCGAGAGTGTATCTGACACAATGCGGATCGTTTCCTGCTATGCAGATATTGCCGCGATGAGACATCCGAAGGAGGGTGCTCCGCTCGTCGCATCAATGAAATCGATGATTCCGGTCATTAACGCCGGCGACGGTGGTCACCAGCACCCGACACAGACTCTGACGGACCTGCTCACCATCCGCTCGCTGAAGGGTCACTTTGAGGGACTTACGATCGGTCTCTGCGGCGATCTCAAGTTCGGCCGCACGGTCCACTCGCTGATCAACGCGCTTTCACGCTATGACAATATCAGATTTGTCCTCATCTCACCGGAGGAGCTGCGCGTACCGAGTTATGTGCGCGAGGCCATGAGAGCACAGAATATTCCATTTGAAGAAGTTGTCAAGCTGGATGAGGAGACCATGAAAGATCTGGATATCCTCTACATGACACGCGTTCAGAAGGAACGCTTCTTCAACGAGGAAGACTATCTCCGCATGAAGGACTTCTACATCCTGGACAAAGAGAAGATGGATCTGGCTCCGGAGAAGATGCTTGTTCTTCACCCGCTGCCGAGAGTCAACGAGATCTCGGTGGATGTCGACAATGACCCGCGCGCTGCCTACTTCAAGCAGGCCCAGTACGGTGTCTATATTCGAATGGCACTCATTCTCACACTTCTCGGACTGGAGGTGAAATAATGTCAACACATGAAGAAACACTCACTATAGGCAAGCTGTCAGAAGGTTTTGTTCTTGATCATATTAAAGCCGGTTACGCGATGACGATTTATCGTCACTTAAAGCTTGGTAAGCTTGATTGCACCGTCGCGATCATAAAGAACGCGTCTTCCAACAAGATGGGGCGAAAGGATATTATCAAGGTCGCCTGCCCGGTCGATTATCTTGACCTTGATGTTCTCGGCTTTATTGATCACAATATTACGGTCAATGTTATAAAGGACGGCGAAATCATCGAAAAGCGCAAGCTCGCGCTTCCGAAACAGGTCGTTAATGTAATTTCCTGCAAGAATCCTCGCTGCATCACTTCGATTGAGCAGGGGCTCGATCAGGTATTCTTCCTCGCTGACGAGGAGAGGGAAGTGTACCGCTGCAGATACTGTGAGACCAAGTACGAAGGTAAAAAATAACAAACATAAGAGAAGCCCGTATCGCATTTGCAAAGTGCATTTGTAAATGCGATACGGGCTTTCTTTAACTTGTCCGGCAGAACGATAAGCCGGGTTCTGTCGTGTACGATCATCTGTCTAGACCATGTGTCGCCACATGGCTCAAGCGACCTACCTGAGGCACGGCGGGCAGCCGTATGGCCTCAATTTGGTCTTGCTTCGGATGGGGCTTGCATATGCCCTGCCTGTTACCAGTCAGGCGGTAGTCTCTTACACTGCCTTTTCACCCTTACCGCATAGCGGCGGTTCTTTTCTGTTGCGCTTTCCCGAGGGTTACCCCTGCCGGACGTTATCCGGCATCCTGCCCTGCGAAGCCCGGACTTTCCTCACCTGGCATGTGCCAGCCGCGATCGTATGTCCTGCCGAAATCTAGAACATAGTATCAGAATCCATTTGCAATTTCAAGTGTCTGGTGAACTGAAAATTAAATTCAGCGTATCTGGTGCGGAAGAGTTTTCGGTAACAGGCTACTGATAAAAATTCGCGCATTTTCGATTTTGATTACATATTTACTGATAAATTGTGTATAATTATTATAACAAGTCAGTTTATGATATGTGCGGCATAAGTTTTACTGGAGAAATCTGTCGCAATTTATCATGCTGTCTTAAGTGCTTTATGCGCAGTAACTGTTTTTTATAGCTTTTCAGGCTGGCACATGTTGCGGAAGGGAGAAAAAATGAAGAACAACTGGAGAAAAATAGTAACAGCCTTTTGCGCTGCAACAATGCTCATGACGATGCCCGGAATGTCGGTATATGCGGCAGATCCAACTCATGAGGATGTCATCGAAAGCTTTGCGGCAACGGCAGAAGTGGTGGATGAGCCTGGGGATATACTGGAAGAAGATATTAATTTTGAGGAACCGGAAATAATAGAAGAAGTGGAAGTGCCGAATCCGGAGGAAGAGGAAGATGCGGCAGAGACTGTGGATTTACCGCAAGAGGATAGCCTGACCACTGAAGAAGAACCGATTGAAGAATTGGTAGGAGCAACCTATACGGTCGGTGATGGTGTCAAGGCGACTTTTTTTCCGGACACTGGGACCATTGCGATTTTTAATAATGATCCTGCAACCTCCGGAACATTATGGCCTGACTGGTTGGAGAAGGCTCAAATTGACAGAAAATCAGTTAAAAAGATATATGTACCACAGATTAATACATATAGACCTAAGAAAGTGAAGCTGCCGGCGGATTGCAGAGGATTAGGGGAGCCTTTGGAGTATTATCTTTTTGGTCAGTTGGAAAATCTTACGGAGATAGATTTTTCAGGCTTTAGCACGTCTAACGTAACGGATATGAGTTACATGTTCTATTACTGCACTAGTCTTGAGACTGTTGACCTCAGCAGTTTTAATACATCAAAAGTAACTAGTATGGAAAGTATGTTCATGGGATGCGAAAATCTTACTTCTGTGAATCTGAGTGGTTTTAATACATCTAAAGTTACTAATATGAGCGGTATGTTTAATGATTGCAATAGTTTGAAGAGTGTTGACCTCAGCAGTTTTGATACGTCATCTGTGAGGGATATGAGTCATATGTTTGCCTGGTGCACCGGCTTGAAGACTCTTGATGTGAGCAATTTTAAAACGTCGAATGTAACGGATATGGGCAGCATGTTCTTTGCATGCGAAAGTCTTACAAGGCTTGATCTCAGGAACTTTAATACGTCAAAAGTGACAGATATGTTTTACATGTTCCAGAACTGCCCAAAACTGAAATATCTGGATATAGGCAGTTTTGACATGTCAAAATCAAAAGACAAGTATTTAATAGCTGCTGACGTAGATGCACTTGAAATCCTGATTACCCCAAAAACCGTACTTGAACCTATTCACTTGAAATATACCATGTATGACAGAAACGGGAAGAAATATGACGAGGTACCGGCAAACAGCAAGAGCATGGTGCTCGGAAGAACGCAGGCGCTTGCCGCATCAATCTTCATCGATGTGAGGGATCCGTCCCATCCATACTACGATGCCATCTACTGGGCGGCGGGGGAAGGCATCACAAAGGGATATTCTGACGGGACCTTTGGAATCAATCGTTCATGCACCCGCGGTGAGATGGTCATGTTCCTTTGGAGATACGCAGGGAAGCCGACACCAAAGGCAGTACGCAACAGTCCATTTAAGGATGTACCCAAGACACACACCTTTTTTGTAGCTATCCTCTGGGCTTATCAGAGGGGAATCACTAAAGGCTATTCGGACGGAACATTCGGAATAAACCGTAACGTGACCCGTGGCGAGAGCATGATGTTCCTCTGGAGGCTGAAGGGAAAACCGGAGCCGATACCTGTATTGAAATCGCCATTCTCGGATGTTCCACAGAACCATGTCTTCTACAAAGCAATCCTCTGGGGTTACCAGAAAAAGGTTACGACGGGCTATGTTACAGGCCTAAAGAAAGGAACATTCGGTATCAATGAGAACTGCACGCGCGGACAGATTGTTACCTTCCTTTACAGAGCAAGGAATCTATGAAGCGCAGCAGCAGAGTACCACATCCATAGAAGCTGCTGCACCGCATAGGCGTGAAGGTTCATAACGAATGTATAATATCTTAAATGAAACAGATATTACATATTGACTGCACACCGTAGCAGAAGAAAAACGGGCGATATCCACCACTTGGCAGATATCGCTCGTTTTCTTTAGTTCAGCCTTTATAACGCATATATATCAGTAAATGACCACCGATAAATATTTGCACATTTTTGATTTTATTTACATATTGGCTGATAAAACATGTATAATGAAGATAATAAATCGATTATGATATGTATGGCAGATGCTCTCCGTGGAAAATCTGCCGAACGCTGTCATGATAAAAGGTTCTGTTTTTGTTAATGGTTTCTTGGTAAACATCAGCTGCGGAAAGGAGTAATAATGAAGAAAAGGTGGAAAAAACTATTGGCAGCCGTTTGTGCTGCATCAATGCTCATGACATTGCCTGGGGTGTCGGTATATGCGGCAGACATGTCTGAACCAGAAGATATCGAGATCTGCGAGGAGATGCCGGATGAAACGGAGAAGTCAGGGGATATACTGAAAGAAGATAAGGATTCTTTGGAAACTGAAATTGCTGCGGAAGTTTTGAATCAACCGGAAGACACAGCCTTGACAGAAATGCCCGAGGAAGCTGCGGAGACTGTAGAATCCGTGGAAATTGACGAACTTTATCAAGAGGAACAGGAAGATGTGGCAGAGGCTGTAGACCTTCCGACTGAAAATGTCAAAATCGATGAGGCTACACCCACAGAAGAAGTAGTAGGGGCCACTTACACGGTCGGAAATGGGGTCAAAGCTACATATTACCCTGACACAGGTAGAATTGTGCTTTATAACAGTAATTCTGCAACCAGCGGAACACTGTGGAGTGACTGGTTAGAGAGCGCCGGTATAAGCAGAAAAAGTGTTACATCGATATCGGTTTCGCAAAGCACATCTGCGAAGAAAATAAAGTTGCCGATGGATTCCAGTGGACTTAATAGTAATTACGAAAAACGACTTTTTGGTGGCCTGGAAAATCTGGTTGAGATAGATCTTACAGGATTTGACACGTCAAACGTTACAAATATGCATTACATGTTCGGCTACTGTACAAAACTTAAGGACATTGATTTCAGCGGTTTTGACACATCAAAAGTAACGGATATGAGTGCCATGTTCATGCAATGCTTTAGCCTTCAGTCCTTGAATCTTAAAAGTTTTAATACGTCAAACGTGACGGATATGGGTGGCATGTTCGACGACTGCACTAATCTTACGCTTGTTAACGTGAGCAGCTTTAGAACATCAAAAGTGAAAGATATGGGTTGCATGTTCCAGTTCTGTAGAAAACTTACGAGCGTTGACGTGAGCAGGTTCGATGTGTCAAATGTGACGGATATGATAGAAATGTTCGGTTGCTGCGAATCCCTTACGAGACTCGACTTAAGGAATTTTAATACTTCTAAATTAAAAGCAATGGATTTCGCTTTCCGCGGATGCAAAAAACTGAGATATCTGGATATCGGAAGCTTCGATATGTCAACTGTAAAATCTTGGAATGGTATGCTTGATGAACTCGATGCATTAGACATCCTGATTACCCCTCATAATAACAAAGAGGAAGTATATCTCTACAAAAAAATGTACGACCGGAACGGTAAGGGTTATACAACGTTGAAGGCTAACTCAAAAAGTATGGTCCTGGGAAGAACAAAGGCACTTGCGGCATCTATCTTTATCGATGTGAGAGATCCGAACCATGCGTATTATGATGCCATCTACTGGGCGGTGGATAAAGGCATCACAAAAGGATATTCGGATGGTACCTTCGGGATCAATCGATCCTGTACCCGCGGCGAGATGGTCATGTTCCTGTGGAGATATGCGGGCCAGCCTGCGCCGAAACCAGTTTCAAAGAGTCCGTTCAAGGACGTACCGACAACGCACACCTTCTATAAGGCAATCCTATGGGCTTATCAGAAAGGTATTACAAAGGGTTATTCTGATGGTACTTTCGGAATAAACAAAAACGTAAGCCGCGGCGAAAGCATGATGTTCCTCTGGAGGCTCAAGGGAAAGCCGGAGCCGATGCCTGCATCGGTCTCACCGTTCAAGGATGTACCAAAGAATCATGTCTTCTACAAAGCAATACTCTGGGGCTACCAGACAAAGATTACGACGGGATATACTTCGGGGGTAAAGAAGGGAACCTTCGGCATCAATGAGAATTGCACTCGCGGGCAGATCGTGACCTTCCTCTACAGGGCAAGAAATCTGTAACGAATGAAAAACGTCTTGAAACAAAACATGCATTAGATACAGACTACACACAATAAATGATGAGAATGGGGCTGTTGCATTAGTCTATGTCCATAATTCATATAGCATATATTTGCAAATATCGTCAGCTATACGAAGTGCGGACTCGCATTAATGCGACAGCCTCATATGTATAATAGCGGAAGGGAGTAGAATGAAGAATAACTGGAAAAAGCTGATGGCAGCCTTTTACGCCGCATCAATGCTTGTGATTTTACCTGGGCTGTCGGTATATGCGACAGAAGCGGCGGCACCGACAATTGGCGATGAAGCTCCGGCAGAAATAACGGAAGAGCCTGCGGAGATTATTGATCCTTGGGAGGTGGATGTGTCTGATTCGGAAGAGCAGGATAGTTCAGAAGAGAAAGCGGATCTACCGGAGGAGCATTACCCGCAGACAGATGACAGTTCTGCTGAGGAGTCTGTCGGGTCCGGCACTTATGTGGTCGGAGGCGGGGTCACGGCGACATTTGACTCGGGTACCGGAAGTATTGTGCTTAAGACCACAACGGGCGGAACGTTGTGGGTGGACTGGTTAGAGGCGGCCGGAATCAGCAGGAGCGCAGTAAAATCAATTAAGGTCGAATCAGTTTCAGGGAGTTATCCGTCAAATCGAAAAGTTAAGCTCCCCATAGATGTGAGAGGCTATACATATGAATTTCTAATGTTCGGAGGTCTGAATAATCTTACGTCTCTGGACCTTCAGGGCTTTGACACGTCAGCAGTGATGAATATGGGGTATATGTTCTATGATTGCAGCAGTCTGACATCTCTGGATCTCAGCGGATTAGATACATCGAAAGTGACGGATATGATGTACATGTTCGATGGATGTACCAACCTTAGCACTCTTAATCTTAAGGGGATTGATACGTCAAATGTGAATGATATGGCTGGAATGTTCTACGATTGTAAAAGTCTTAAAAGCATAGATCTCAGCGGATTTAAGACATCAAAAGTGACAAATCTGACCTATATGTTTTCTCGATGTTATAATCTTACGAATCTGAACCTGAGCGGTCTCGATACGTCCGAAGTAATAAGTATGTACGGAATGTTCCGCGACTGCAAAAAACTGACGAAACTGGATTTGAGAGGCTTTAAAACATCGAATGTCATATCTGTGTCGGAAATGTTCAAAGGATGCGAAAAACTTAAGTATCTGGACATTGGCGATTTCGATGCATCAAAAGTAAATGTATCGGATGAAATTTTCGAACATAGCGACAGCCTTGAGATTTTGATAACTCCTAAGAATAAGATAAGCAATTGCTATGCCGCACTGCCTTTTATTATGTATGACCGAAATGGGAAGAAATATGACGAGCTTCCCCTAAATACCGGAAGTATGGTACTCGGAAAAACAAAGGCTCTGGCAGCCTCGATTTTCATTGATGTGAGGGATCCGTCCCATGCATATTATAAAGCCATCTATTGGGCAGTGGAGAAAGGTATCACTAAGGGTTATCCGGACGGGACTTTCGGAATTGACCGATCCTGCACCCGCGGTGAGATGATGATGTTCCTGTGGAGATATGCAGGAAAGCCGGCACCGAAGTCAGTGTCGAACTCTCCGTTCAAGGATGTTCCGAAAACTCACACATTTTACAATGCGATTCTCTGGGGATCTCAGAAAGGTATCACAAAGGGTTATTCTGACGGCACTTTCGGAATAAACAAAAGCGTGAGCCGCGGCGAGAGCATGATGTTCCTGTGGAGGCTTAAGGGAAAGAAGGAGCCGACGGCAGTATCGGTCTCGCCGTTCAAGGATGTACCAAAGAATCATGTTTTTTACAAAGCAATACTCTGGGGTTACCAGAAAAAGATTACGACGGGATATACTTCGGGGGAAAAGAAGGGGACCTTCGGCATCAATGAGAACTGCACGCGCGGTCAGATTGTGACCTTCCTTTACAGGGCAAGGAATCTGTAATGTTATTTCAAGCGATGAAAGCGAGGTCAATGTATCTGTCAACGTTTTACTGATAAGCACTTGTTGCAGAAAGGAGTAAAAATGAAGAATATCCGGATAAAGCTGATAGCAGCCTTATGCGCTGCATCAATGCTCATGACGATGCCCGGAATGTCGGTATATGCACAAGACTCGTCCCATGAAGAGATCAATCGGAACTATGTGGAACTGCCGGACGATGTGGTGAAAGCAGACGAGTTAATGGAAGAGGATTTCTCATTAGAGGAACCGGAAATAATAGAAGAAGAGGAAGCACCGAATCCGCAGGAAGATGTGGCGGAGTCTGTGGACGAGCCTCTGGAGTACAACTTACCCGCGGATGATATATCTATCGAAGAAGTATTAGGGGCTGACGCCTATTCCCTCACTGTCGGAGATGGGGTCAATGCATCCTATGATCCTGATAGTGGATATATTTATCTGTTGTCCACGTCCGGCGGAACATTATGGCGTGATTGGTTGGAGAAGGCTGAGATCAGCAGGTCTTCAATAAAAGGAATCAGGGTAGTAAGAAAGGTTGCTTCTTTCAATTTCAGTAAAGTAAAGCTGCCTAAGAATTCGGGCGGATTATATAACTATAAGTACTATTTGTTTGGTGGCTTGGAGAACCTTAAGGAAATAGATATCGAGAATTTTGATACGTCAAATGTGACAGATATGTACGCCATGTTCAAAAACTGCAAGAATCTGACAGACTTGGATCTCAGCAGTATTAATACGTCAAACGTGACATATATGGCGGATATGTTTAATAGCTGCGCGAAGCTTACAAATCTTAATCTAAGCGGATTTAATACGTCAAAGGTGACAGATATGTCAAATATGTTCGCAGGTTGCAAGAGGCTTAAGAGCATTAATCTGAGCGGATTTAATACGTCAAAGGTCACATATATGAACGGGATGTTCTGGCAATGCGAATACCTTACAAGCCTTAACCTGAACGGATTTAATACGTCAAATGTGACGAGTATGGCACATATGTTTGAAAATTGTCAGAGTCTTACAAGCCTGAATCTAAGCGGATTTAATACGTCAAATGTGACGAGTATGGCACATATGTTTGAAAATTGTCAGAGTCTTACAAGCCTGAATCTAAGCGGATTTAATACGTCAAAGGTTACAGACATGAAAGAGATGTTCAGTGACTGCGAAGGCCTTACAAGCCTGAATCTAAGCGGGTTTAATACGTCAAAGGTTATATATATGGACTTTATGTTCGCTGGATGCCGTAACCTTACAAGCCTGAATCTTAGCAGCTTTAGTACGCCCGAGTTGACAAATGCGAGCGGGATGTTTTTGGGATGTGAAAAATTCACAACACTGAACCTCAGCGGTTTTAATACTTCTAAAGTGACGGATATGTGTATGATGTTCAAAAACTGCTATAACCTTACGTCCCTGGATCTGAGCGGATTTAATACATCAAAAGTGATGCATATGGACGAGATGTTCAAAAGCTGCATAAGTCTCACAACATTGAGACTCATTGGTTTTAATACGTCAAACGTGACAGACATGTCAGAGATGTTCTGCGAATGCGAAAAACTGAAATACCTTGATCTCGGAAGCTTCGACATGTCAAAAGCATATGATTGGGGATTATTAGATGGATGTAAATCGCTTGAAATCCTGATCACACCAAAAAGTTTAAAGGAAACGTATAGTTCCTTCCCATATTCTTTATATGATAGGAACGGAAAGAAGTATGACGAACTGCAGGCCAATACCAAGAGCATGGTACTCGGAAAAACAAAGGCTCTGGCAGCCTCGATTTTCATTGATGTGAGGGATCCGTCCCATGCATATTACAAGGCTATCTACTGGGCGGTAGAGAAAGGCATTACAAAGGGTTATTCAGATGGAACATTCGGAATTGACCGATCCTGCACCCGCGGTGAGATGATGATGTTCCTGTGGAGATATGCAGGAAAGCCGGCACCGAATTCAGTGTCGAACTCTCCGTTCAAGGATGTTCCGAAAACGCATACATTTTACAATGCGATTCTCTGGGGATCTCAGAAAGGTATAACAAAAGGCTATTCAGACGGTACGTTCGGAATAAACAAAAGCGTGAGCCGCGGCGAGAGCATGATGTTCCTGTGGAGGCTTAAGGGAAAGAAGGAGCCGACGGCAGTATCGGTCTCGCCGTTC
>JAFWIM010000186.1 GCA_017514845.1 Lachnospiraceae bacterium | reverse complement strand
GGATGTGGTCACTGCCCCGACGCCGCCGGGTACCGGCGTGATCGCGCTGACGATCGGCTCCACTTCCTCAAAATCCGCGTCTCCCGCGATGCCGCCCTGACCGTTCTTTTTCTCCGGATCCCAGTTGATCGACACATCGATAACGACCTGGCCGGGCCGTACGTAATCCTTTGTGAGACTCTTCAGAACGCCCGCCGACGTGACGACGATATCCGCGGCGGAGGCGATGCCGGCCACATCCGCGGTTCTCGTATGGCAGACGGTCACTGTGGCGTGCCGCCCCATCAGCATCATAGTGACCGGCTTGCCAACGACCAGCGAGCGGCCGATCACGGTCACATTTTTTCCCTTCAGGTCAATCCCGTAGAAATCAAGAATCTTCATGCAGGCTTCCGGGGTACAGGGCGGAAAACCGAGATTCTTGCCCGTGTACACGCCTGCATGGCTGAGGTCCGTCATGCAGTCGACGTCTTTTTCCGGCAGCAGGTGATTGGCAATCTCACTCTCACACTTTCTGAGTTCTCCGGGCAGCGGGCGGAACAGCAATACGCCGTGCACACTTGCGTCGCCGTTCAGCTTCTCTATGCCGGAGATGAGCTCCTCTTTTGTGACGCTCTCCGGATACTGTATTTTTTCTATTTCTATGCCGCACGTCTCCGCTCTCTTTACGGCTCCGCGCTCGTAGGAAAGATCGGACGAATTTTCTCCGCAGCGCACGATCGCGAGCTTCGGCGTGATGCCGCGCGCACGGAGGGCTTCCGCTCTCTCCCGTATATTCTCATTAAGAGACGCTGCTACTTCCTTCCCGGATAACAGTTTTGCCATGTGCTTTACCCCCTATCAACTACTCAAGCGGTGCAGCGGCTGCTATGGATGCGGCACGCTGCTGCTACGCCTCATAGAAAAATATACCATAAATAACACTAAATTCCCACATTTTGCGTAAATCGCAATCTCTGATCCATCGCAAGCTGCGCGACGCACTCTGTGCGTCTTCCTTCGCGCAGCTCTGCGATCCTCCGGAGACTCAATGCCGGATTTGTTCCGAGCGAGTCTGCCGGGTTGGTACAAAAAAGCGAAGTGAACATATCTGTCCACTCCGCCGTTACTTCATTACTTATTCGCAGGTCGAACCTGCAGCTTGGTTACTTCAGTTTAGAACAGTCCGGAAATCTTTCCGTTGTCGTCTACGTCGATCCTGCATGCAGCCGGGGACTTCGGGAGACCCGGCATTGTCATGATCTCGCCTGTGAGGGCTACAAGGAAACCTGCACCTGCGGAGACCTTGACCTGGCGGACAGTGACTGTGAAATCAGTCGGTGCGCCGAGCTGTGTCGGGTCGTCTGTCAGAGAGTATTGTGTCTTAGCCATGCAGATCGGAAGCTTGTCGAATCCGATGTCTGTCAGCTGCTTGATCTGCTTCTCTGCATCTTTTGTGAATGCAACATCCTTGCCGCCGTAGATTTTTGTGACGATGTCATGGATCTTAGCCTCGATCGGCTGGTCAAGCTCATAGGAGAATGTGAAATCGTTCGGCTCTTCGCAGAGGCGGATGACTTCATTTGCAAGCTCGATGCCGCCTTCACCGCCTTTGGCCCAGACTTCGCTGAGAGCAACATTTGCACCTACTTCCGCGCACTTTGTGCGAATCAGCTCAAGCTCAGCCTCTGTGTCCATCGGGAAGCGGTTGATCGCGACCACGCACGGAAGCTTGTAGACCTGTGTGATGTTCGTGATGTGCTTCAGAAGGTTCGGGAGACCCTTCTCGAGAGCCTCAAGGTTCTCCTTGCCTGTCTCTGCCTTCGGAACGCCGCCGTTGTATTTGAGCGCGCGGGCTGTTGCAACGAGGACGACGCAGGACGGCTTAAGGCCTGCCATACGGCACTTGATGTCGAGGAACTTCTCAGCGCCAAGGTCAGCACCGAAGCCTGCCTCTGTGATGGTGTAGTCAGAGAGCTTCAGAGCGATTCTGGTGGCTGTGACTGAGTTGCAGCCGTGAGCGATATTTGCAAATGGTCCACCATGCACAAATGCCGGTGTATGCTCCAGTGTCTGTACAAGGTTCGGCTTCAGAGCATCCTTAAGCAGGGCTGCCATAGCGCCTTCTGCGTGAAGGTCACCGGCTGTTACCGGCTTCTGCTCGGAAATCTTGCCATATGTGTAGCCGACAACGATGCGTGCGAGGCGCTTCTTGAGGTCAGCGATGTCGCTTGCGAGACAGAGGACTGCCATGATCTCGGATGCGACTGTGATGTCGTAGCCATCCTCACGCGGTGTGCCGTTGACACGTCCGCCGAGACCATCGACGACGAATCTGAGCTGGCGGTCATTCATGTCCACGCAGCGCTTCCATGTGATCTTTCTCGGGTCGATGTTCAGCTCATTTCCCTGATAGATGTGGTTGTCGATCATAGCTGCGAGCAGGTTGTTAGCTGCGCCGATTGCATGGAAGTCACCTGTGAAGTGAAGGTTGATGTCTTCCATCGGGACGACCTGTGCGTATCCGCCGCCTGCAGCACCGCCCTTGATGCCGAAGACCGGGCCGAGGGACGGCTCACGGAGAGCAACGATGACGTTCTTGCCGAGCTTCTTCATGCCGTCTGCAAGACCTACAGTTGTGGTTGTCTTTCCTTCACCTGCCGGTGTCGGGTTGATCGCTGTGACCAGAACGAGCTTGCCGTTCGGACGATCAACTTCCTTCAGGATGTTATAATCAACTTTTGCCTTATACTTGCCGTACTGCTCGAGATATTTGTCGTCTACGCCCGCAATCTTAGCGATCTCTGTGATGGGCATCATCTCTGATTCCTGAGCAATTTCGATATCTGTTTTGAATTCAGCCATGTTTTCTCCTCTCTGATCAGAACCTTGGGGCTGTGTTTTGACCGGCTTTTCGATTTTCTGCGCGGACCACTCACTTTGCGGACCCTCAAAACAGCCGGTATCATTTCTGCCCTAAATAATAGCGAAAAGCATTCCTTTTGTCATGGCTATCTTGGAAATTTCAAAAAAATCTCCGAACGCTACGAAGAACGTAACATTCGGAGATTTTTTTTGTGCATATTTGTGCAGTTTACCAGTATCCGTTTTCAGATGTAATCCATCATGCCGGACTCGTTGACAAGCCTTGCGACGCCGTCAGATTTGTTCAGCACGTACATATGGATGCCGTTGCAGCCGAGCGCCCTGTACTGGTCGATCTGACGTATTGTGTAGAGCATGCCCTCTTCCTTGAAAGCGGCCTTCTTAGCTTTCACGACATCTTCCGGCTCCGTCGGATTGTAGGGATTCGGGAAGATCCAGTGCTTTGTGAGCAATCGGGACAGCTCTTTCGGAATGACACTGGCGTTTCTGTTGTAAGCCATCGTGATTGTCGCAGCCTGATCCGTGATTGGAATTACACCGACATCGATCGGCATGGTCACGCCGGCTTTACGGATCATATCAAGCCATCTCTTGAACTGTTCCATATCCCAGCAGAGCTGCGTCATGATGTAATCCGCCCCGTTGTCCTGCTTCTGCTTGAGGAAGGAAATGTCCGCCTCGATACTCCTGCAGGCTACATGTCCTTCCGGTGATCCGGCGACCGCGATCGTGAATTTGTCGCCGTACTCCTTGCGGACGAACTTGACCAACTGGGTCGCGTAGTGCAGGTCTCCGCCTGTCCCGCTCCAGCCGACCGGGAAGTCGCCGCGCAGGGCAAGCATGTGGTTGATTCCGTGATCAAGATACGTGTCGAGCTGCTGCCTGATTCCCTCTTTTGTGTTTCCGATACAGGTGAAATGAGTCAGCGGGATTGCCTTGCCGTCCTGCTTGATTTTGTCGAGAACTTCGAGGTTCTTTCCTACATTTGTCCCGCCTGCCCCGTAGGTGCAGGAAATATAGTCGGGCCTCAGTTCATAGAGCTGATCAAGAACGCCGCCCGGGCTGCACAGTTTTTCCATTCCCTTATCAGTCTTTGGGGGGAATACTTCGAATGAGAACGCCATCCTCTCTTTAAGAATATCTTTTACACTCACGATTTTTCTCCTGGTATAGCCAATATTATCGCAAAAGCCCATATTTGCGGAGACTCTTCACAGATCGCTGCTTCCTGCGTCACACAAGTGGGCGTTCTATTATAAACAGTTCAAGTCTTGATCGCGAGACTTGACGCGGGCTTCGGGTCAGCGCCGGCTGACATAATTCCAAACCGCAGCCCTACGGTTTCCAAACAGTCATTGCCCAGATGGTTCACTCAAAACGCGATACAGCAATTATAGCACATTGCTGTGAGAACTTCCAATACATGAGCTATTGATGATAGTTATAGCGGGTTACAGACAAGACTTATTGCGTTTTGAGGAATTGATTCGAAAAATAAGTCAAACAGCCTTTCAAAATAGTTACAATTCTGCATATATGTTTTGCGTATACATCTCCGGCATGCTTTGTCTGCTTATGCAAAACATGATATACTTAATTTACGAAGCTTTCAGAACCACCTTTTGGTCAAAGGCAGCAATCTGGCTTTAGAAAGCAGGTTTTGCTGCCTCTGCCAAAGACCCGATGTAACACCCTTTGGTCAAAGGCAGCAAACTTGCCTCGGGAAGCAGGATTTTGCTGCTTCTGCCAAAGACCCGATGAAACTCGCCGAGACCAAAGGCAGCAATCACTCCTAAAAATCAAGATTTTGCTGCTTCTGCCCTCCAAAGCACATGAAAACCAAGGAGAACACTATCATGTTTGAAAAGAGAACTGTGATTTATAAAAAGAAAGATAAAGAAACCTGGACAAAAATCAAGAGCGCCCTGAAAGAGGGCGGCCTCACTGGCTTTAAAGCAAGTCACTACCTGCAGGACTCCGTCATGGCCGGCGGCTGTGGGGCAAAACTCGACCCGCGCGACTTCGGAAGCAAGGGAAAAATCGACCACGAGGTCTATGTCATCAAAGTCAAAGAGAATGATGTTGACAAGGCTAAAGATATTCTTCTCAGAAATGGGATTGTTGCGGAGATCGACGAAAGTCTTCTGACTGATGCAGCCCTCAAAACTAAACGACCCTACATCTGATACAGTGCTCAGTTTTCCAGGCCTTCATCGATCAACATGATGAGCCCCCATATCTGAGCAGGAGCTACCAGTCTCTATAAGCGAAGAGCTTACAAGTCTAATATAGGCAGTCGACTCACTAATTCTACCAAGGAGGTCACCATGAAAAAGAAATATTTGACAGGCATTCTCACAGCAGCGCTTCTCACCGGAACCCTCTTCGGATGCGGAAGCCAAAGCACACAAAGCACTGCGGCACCTGCCCCGACAGAATCCCAAATCGAATCGCAAGCCCCTGATTCCGTGGACAGCCAGAATCAGTCCGACGCCGCGTCACAGCAAGCGGCAACAGAAAGTCAGACCACGGAGAGCCAGATTGAAGAACCGACTCCGGAGCCAGCCCCTGACTATTCAGCAGCCTACGCAGCTTATCTCGGTGTCCTTCAGGAAAATCAGCATTATATCAATGCATATGACTGGCAGAAATCCGACCCGGATGTGACGGAGGCGAATTCGAAGCCGGTGGCATTGGCAGACGTCTACGGAGACGGGACACCGGAACTCCTTTTCATGCGCGGGACCGCAGGCGAGAATAATGAGTATTATTATAAGGCTAACCTTGTCGTCAGCACCTACGAGGATGGGACTGTAAAACCCCTCTACGACGAGCAGCTCGATGTGGCTGTTGCAGGCGGCACTTTCTTCTGCGTCTTCGCGGGCAAGGACAAGACGCTTTATATTTATGACAGCATCGGCGACGAGGGCGTCGTCTACAACTACACCCGCCTTACCGCTTCCGGCAGTTCACTGATTCCTGCCGAAAAGATATCCCACTCATCCTATCCGACTGAAGATTACTCCTCATTCGAAGACACATATTTCATACAAGAGACGGAAGTCCCGCATGAGGATTATGAAAAAATAAAAAGCGCCTGGTATGACAATACCGCAAATATTCTCCTGACCAGCGACAACGATGATGAATTCCTTGTAGGATTACACAGGTCGCAGGGAAGCGAAGCTCTGACCTATGATGAGGCGATCGCAAAGCTGAAAGAGCTGGCTGACGGCGGAGCTACTTCCTCCGACACTGCCGCGAACGGCGCTGCCCCCGTAAACCTCACCGCAGAAGATATATTTGGCGCGTTGAACGGAAAAGAGTTTGGATTCGCAAGCGGCGTTGGAGCGTGGTCGTCGGATCTGACATTTGCCAACGACGGAATCTTTATGGGCTCTTTCCACGACTCCGACATGGGTGACACAGGCGACGGCTACCCGAATGGAACAATCTATGTTTCAGATTTCTCCGGAAGATTCGAGATCGCCAATGTCATAAACGACCATTCAGTCACTCTTCGTCTTGTAGAGTCCGGAACATCAGAGCCGGTCGGCAACGAATGGATCGATGATCAGGTCCGCTATGTCGCATCGGATCCTTATGGAATCGCAGGCGGCGATGAGTTCATTCTCTATTTCCCCGGGACACCTATGTCCGAGCTCACGGATGACGGCAGGCAGTGGTATCAGATGCCAAGAGCCTTAAGCGACGACGAACTGCCGCAGACGCTGCCGTGCTACGGTCTATATAATGTGAATGAGGCAAATGCATTCTTCTCTTTTGAGTGATGTAATATGAAAGAAAACGGAACATTTTACGGTATCGGCGTCGGTCCCGGAGACCCGGAGCTGATCACGGTCAAAGCACTCAAAACAATCAAATCCTGCCCCGTCATTGCCGCCCCCAGAACAGCGAACGGCGATATGGTTGCCCTGAATATTGTGTGGAAAGCAGGTATCCTGACAGAGAGCAAAAAGATCCTTGCCATGGACTTCACCATGGACAAGGATCCCGCAAAACGAATAGAGAATTATAGAATAAACGCGGAGGCCGCGGCAAAATATCTGGAGCAGGGCCAGGACGTCGCGATGGTGACCCTCGGCGACGTCTCCCTCTACTCGACTGTGCATTATATTGCAAATGAACTCACGCCCCGCAGCTATAACACCGTCATGATCCCCGGTGTTCCGAGTTTTTCGGCTGCCGCGGCAGCCCTGAGGATTCCCCTCGCTGAAATGGACGAGCCTGTCCACATCATTCCCTCCGTCCGCAATAACCATGATGACGATCTTGACCTGCCGGGGACGAAGGTGCTGATGAAGGCGGGGAGACATTTGCACAGAACACTCGATGAACTTGACAGGCGGGGGCTGCTCGATGTGACATCCCTCGCAGTCAACTGCGGCATAGATGACGAGATCCTGATCAAAAATCTCGGGGACAATGAGCCGCTGCCGGATAAGACCGGATATTTTACAACGATCATCGTCAAAGGTTAATCCGGCGGGGACTCCCGCAGCATCATAGCGATAAGCTCCGACACCCCGTCCGCAAGCTGCGCGATTGACTGGATCCGGACATACTCCTTGCCGAAGATCTGATGCACGTTGTCCATGTGAGCGCTCGCCCCAAGGAAAATCGCTGATGTGCGGATTCCATCTTCCCGCAGTCTGTCAACTGCCTTTCTGGCCTCGCGCACGGAGAGCTCGCCCTCATACTCTCTCCCGCCGCGCAGCCCGCCCGTCGCGATTGGCATCGAGTCGTTCGGACTCGCATCTGTCAGAATGAGCAGGATGTGGGACTGCGCACGGTTCGGATCCTCCTCGCGGATCATCCGCCCGACAGTCCGGAAAGCCAGCGAATCGCGATTCCAGCCGCCGGCTGTGTAGCTGAGCACGCTTTCCGGCTTCTTTTCCGCAACTCCTTTCAGCTTCTCGATCACCGTAAACCCGCGAATCGTCCGATAGGACAGTATTTCGAGCGGTATGTGGACCCTCTCAAGGCTGGCTGCAATCACATAAGCCTCCGCGGCAATTTTCTCCTGGGAATACAGCCGCGACATCGATGCATCCAAAAGCAGGGTGACACGGATATTGTTCTCCGTCTCATCGCCGTCCCGCAGGAAGACGTACGGGTCGTGGACCACGCTGAGCCTGTAGGCATTTCGCGCAACAAGCCTGCCGGCACGAGCTTTCTCCGGCAAATGTCTCGAATAGCTCTCGAACAATGTCCCGAGCGCTGCCGACAATCTCTTAATGCTCTCATGAATCATGAGGGCATTTTTTTCGCAGTATTTTTCGTTTCGATGCCGCTGGTCTGCTGACTTTGTGAGGAAGTCTCGTGCGTCCTTTGAGATTGCTGTATTTCGTGGAGCCGCGCCCTCTTCGCTAGAGCTCCTGGCATCCATCATCTCGCCGACTGCTATCCCATTTCTCTCTGGTCTTACTACCCACAGCCTGCATGCCGCATCCCCGTCCGTACAGAGCGCCTCCTCAAGAATTCTCATTTCTTCATCGCTGTATACGCAGTCGCCGAAGCACGCTCTTATATAGTCCTCATCTTTTTTATCCGGTGCAAATCCATACCTCATCCCTGCCGTATGTGTGAGCTGCACGTCTTTATCGGTAATTCCCCCTCCGTCCGCGGTCCGGACCATCAGCTTCTCGCTGCTGCCCCGCCGCTTTCCGAGGCCGCGCCGCAGTGAATCCGCAAGCCGAAAGCTCCGCTTCTCCTCGCTGATGCCGGGAGTGAAATGGAAAAATTCTTCAAAGAATTCTTTCATGCGGGCAATGAGTCCCTCTGTGCTGAGATTCCCCTCGAACTTAAGGAACTCATACATCTTCCTCTTCTTACCGGCAAGGAGAACATGTCTGCCGAGAACCTCCGACCATC
Organism: Lachnospiraceae bacterium; assembly: GCA_017514845.1. GTDB lineage: Bacteria > Bacillota > Clostridia > Lachnospirales > Lachnospiraceae > Chordicoccus. The sequence goes on along the minus strand of JAFWIM010000186.1, from coordinate 3,722 downwards.
TGGCTGCCTGCTGGTCATAGACAGCCATGCTCTGCATCTCGACCTGCTGGCGGGAGAGAGAGTTTTGGATGCGGAAGAAGTCATTTGCACGATCAATGCGGAGCTGAGCCAGGATCGGCCGCTCCGAAATTTCCTTCGCAAACACACAGTTCTCAATTCCGAGCCACAGGAACTCATCGTACTCATCGGCGCTCCGCGAGCTCCTGTAAGAGTCAAAGAAGGCTGTGAGGCAGTCCATATCGAACCACTTGACAGCGAGCCCGATGACCATGTTGAAATACATATCGACCTCGCCGGTCGGGTAGAACGCAATATAGGGCGGCTCAAAATCGTACCGCCCTGCCGCATTCCATATGTAATTTCTTGCCCGCCGGGCATTCCCGGTGTATTCACGTCGGATCATACTTCTTACTCAAAAACCACCGCCCGGCTGAGTTCAGCCGGAATCCTCGCCTTCACAACGTCCATGATCAGCGACTGTTCATAGGCATCAAATGTCTTATCAACGATGCACATCCTGAGGGCCTGCCCTGCTGTCAGCCCTTCGCGGATGAGGCTCAGCGCATCGAGCAGCCCGCGAAGGTCCAGCGCCCGATCCGAGATTTCAGCCTTCTCTGTCTTTTTCATGAGTTCCGCAAAAAGTTTCACGAACTGTGTGCAGATCTTCGAATTGATGTCGGGGAAGCTTCTTTTAATCAGCCGGTCAAGATCATTTTCGCTGATCTCCGGCACGGAAAGAATCGCAAATCTTGAACTGAGAGCTTCATTGAGCTCTCTCGTGCCCGCATACCCGTAATTCATCGTTCCGATAAAGCGAGTCTGCGGTTTCACCCGAATGAGGTCATAGCCCGGCACATCGATTGCCCGCCTGAAATCCAGCGCGCTGTGGAGGACTGCCAGTGATTCATTCTTCGCCATATTGATCTCGTCGAGGACGCCGAAGCCTCCCCGCTCAGCGCACAAGTAGATCGGTCCCGGTCTGAAGGTGACTCTCGTCCCATCAAATGTATCCGTCCCGATGAGATAGCTCGCGTCCATATTGATATGGAAGGACACGTTCCATACCGGCTGACCGAAGGCTGCCGCGAGGTTCTCGCACAGCACGTTCTTGCCGGTTGCCTTAGGACCGGCAAGCAGAAGGTTCCTGCCCGCAAGAAGGACAGCAAGCGCCATCTCCCAGGTCTCTTTGCCGTAATAATAGTACTGTGGTTCAGGGACACGGTCACTATATTCACCGCTCACCGGATATCTGCCGCGGAAGTCTTCCACTTCCCGGATCAGATCCCCCGACACACCTTCCTCTCTCAGAAAATCAAGAATATCACTCATAGTGCTCTCCTTCTATCAGCCCTCTATAGTTCCCGTATGATTTCATACGGGCTGCAGGTTCTTCCGCACAAGTCACGCCTGTAAGACAAACGTGCGGAAAAATCCACCGATTCTTCCCCGCGTAATTCATTCAAGAATGTCTTTATACCCGCACTCCAAAAACAGCGGCTTCACAATAACGACCTCGTCGCGCTCCTCCTGCGACACTTTTACACTCGAATTGAGGGCTCTCAGGTCCGCCTTCATAAGCTCGTACGCTTCCTTCTTCGTCTTTGCGCGGCCGCTCTCAAGAATCCGGATCATACGCCGGATCACGATCGGATGAGCGTACTGGGCGGGCAGGTAAAAATCGCGCTTTTCCTTCACGTAGGCTCCGGCATCTGCCAGCGCTTTCTCCCAGCCCTTAGCTGCCGCTTTTTTCGAATTCTGTCCGATCGGCAGGATGTTCGTCGCGATCGCAAAGAACACAAAAGCCGCTCCGATAAGCAGGATGTAGGGTGCCATAACCACTTTATGTGCAAATGCATACACCGCCCCCACAATAATCAGCACCCCAAGTACAGCTATCACTGATACGAGAAGCACGCTGCCCGCCGGTATCTGATCGACGATTCTCTTTCTGCGAACGGCGATTGACAGGTTATCGGATATTTCCGGTTTTTCTTCGAGGAAACGAAGATCGCTGTTAAGTCCCGCAATCTCCTTCCTGACAGGCGCTGATACCTCTTTTTTAGGAGCCGCACTCATTCTGGCAGCCTCCTCCTCAGCCTTTTTCGTCACTGTCGGAATCTCAGGATGATGCTTTTTGACCCATGCCAGGATTTTATCGACATCTTCCTCCCGCTTAAAGTTGCTCTGTTTCTCAGTCCCATCCTTAAGCACGACGACAAGATAGGGCATCGTGCCGAACGCCCCCTTACCTGTAAAACCTCCGGCGCTCATGGCAACCCGCTTAAAGACTCGCCCGATCTCAGGATACGGTGCGTAGAATCTTCTCGATATATAGAAACTTCCCAGATAAAGAGCTTTCTCACCGACTCCGCAGGGGCCGTACTTTGTACAGGCCTTCTTGTCTTTCGACAGTTCTTCGGGGCTCAGCTCCATTTTTCCGATTGGTTTTGGTGTGATCAACATATAAACCTCCGATACAGTATTGTATCTCCCAGCTCAACGTCCGATACGGACAGTTGCATATCCCCTCCCGGTTCTCGGCGATGCGCGCAATAGAACGCTGTGGGGTGCTTTTTCTTTCGGTCGGAGAAAACATTTGCAAAATGCAAATGTCTTCTCCGGTCAAAAGAAAACGGGGAACGGAGCAGCCTCCGTTCCCCGCAACGCTATCATGCATTCAAGCCTTGCTCGCAAGGCCCATGCAACTTAGATATTCATACCGGCTTTTCTTCTTATGCCTGCTTCTTCGCGCTCCTAAGGAAGATGAAGAGGAACAGGACCGCACAGATGATACCCACCGGATATGCGATCAGAGTGTTGCTCTTCAGTGCCGGGATCATACCGAGGCACTCGGGAGCCATGACAAAGTAGGTAGCGGAGACCGCGCTCATGAATGTTGCCGGGACTGCGCAAATCAGGTAATTCTTGCCTTCTTTAGCAAGATACATAGCACCCGCCCAGAGAACGATCATAGCCAGTGTCTGGTTCGTCCAGCTGAAGTATCTCCAGATAACTGTGTAGCTGAGGAAGCCAAGCGTGTTGCCGAAGCCGAGGAAAGCACCTGCGCCGAGGACCGGGATGCAGAGCTTCAGACGATTGCCCATCGACTCCTGATCGATCTTGAACCAGTCAGCAAGCGTAAGTCTTGCGGAACGGAAAGCAGTGTCACCGGATGTGATCGGGCATGCGATAACGCCGAGCATAGCCAGGATAACACCGACAGAACCCATTGTCTTCACACAGACATCATAGATTGCTACGGACTGACCGCCGCCAAGAATCTCCTGCAGACCTGTGTTCAGACCGCCGGTCACTTCATAGAGTGAGCAGCCTGCTGCAGCCCATACCAGCGCGATGCAGCCCTCAGCGACCATTGCGCCGTAGAATACGAAGCGACCCTGTCTCTCTGATTTCAGGCAGCGGGCCATCAGCGGAGACTGTGTCGAATGGAAACCGGAAATAGCGCCGCAAGCGACTGTGATGAACATGAAGCTCCAGATCGGTGTGCCTGCCGGATGCATGCTGCCGAAGTGTGACCAGATCTCCGGAATTGAATATCCATTCATCGGAATACCGATGCTGACGCCGACAGCCATCACAATGAGGCAGATACCGAATACCGGGTAAATACGGCCGATGATCTGGTCAATGGAAATAAATGTAGCGGTGAAGTAATAAATAAGAATGATAGCCAGCCATACTGTTGTCTGAGCGAACGGTCC
>JAFWIM010000185.1 GCA_017514845.1 Lachnospiraceae bacterium | reverse complement strand
TATATTATACACTATTTCAAGATACTTGTCAAGAGAAATAGTGATTATTTTTAAATATAATCACTATTTTGAGAGCCCCAAAAAAGCACCTCAGCAAGTGAAGTGCTTTTTTTAGCTAACGGTTAACCCGTGAATGGTAACGAATAAAACATTCCGATGCCGCTTCTTATGCCACTTATTTCATTATTAAAATCCTCCGAGTCCTCTATGACCGTAGACCTTCAGGCCGTTCAGCGCATCTTCCAGTGCTGTAAACTCATCATTCGTCAGTTCCACGTTCGCAGAATCCAGGTTCTCGATGACCCGCTCCTTATTCTTCGAGCCGGGGATTGGGACCACGTTCGGATACTTGTGGAGCATCCAGGCCAGGGATATCTGTGCCGGTGTTGCACTCTTTTTCTCTGCAAATTTCTTCAGCATCTCTACGATCGGCTGATTGCCCTCAATATTTCTTCTGGACAGCTGGGGCACCCAGTTACGCACATCGTCGTTTCTCTCAAACTGCGTCTCAGGCGTGATCTTTCCGGAGAGAAGACCGCTTGCGATCGGGGAAAACGGCACAAAGCCGATGTTGTTCTCCATGCAGTAAGGGATGATCTCTGCTTCGCAGTCCCGCTCCACCATGGAGTAGATATTCTGGATTGCGGCAAGCGGCGTCACCTGCTGAGCGCGGTCTATGATGTCTACATCGACCTGAGAAAGTCCCCATCCGCGGATCAGGCCGTCTTCCATAAGTCTTCCCATGGCTTCCGCCACTTTCTCGACCGGAAAGCCGCTCATGCGGTGAAGATAATAGATATCCACATAATCAGTCTGCAGACGGTCTAGGGATCCTTCCAGATGCTTGCGAATCGTTTTATAAACACTGCCGACACTGAAGCCGTGCAGCATCAGTTTCGTCGCGATGACCACGTTCTGTCGGACATCCTTCAGCGCTTTTCCAACGATCAGCTCGTTATGCCCGATCCCAGCGAGATTCGGGCTGTAGACTTCCGCCGTATCAAAGAAAGTGCAGCCGTGGTTATAGGCATTCCGTATCGCTTCGATACTGTATTTTTCAGGCGGGATCTGTCCGTATCCGTGGGAAAAAGCCATGCAGCCCATTCCCACTTCCGATACCTCGATATCCCTCAGCATTCTTTCCTTCATAAACTTCCTTCATCAATAATCTGCGAATCTTTCATCCCGCTCCAATGCCGTCATCTGCGTCATTTCTTCCTCCGTCAGCGCAAAGTTCCGGCCGTCCCTGAGGCTTTCGGGATTCGCAGTTTCTGAACCGTTTTCATTAGTCTGCACAGAATCCGAAGTTGTAGCAGCAGTGATGCTTTCCTTTGCAATGTCCGTCCTGCCGCAGCCCGCAATCAGAAGACACAAGGCGAGAAGAACGGGCAGCAACCCTTTTTTCTTCATGGTGATCAGTCCTCGCATTTCTTTTCGATCATCTGTTGACCACAATCCAGTTGCCGTCCCGAAGCTCATAATGATGAGTTCCCTTCATTCGGTAGGTCCCTCGCGCGCCGTAGGCATTGGCATTCAGAACAGAGGTATACGTGATCTCCGCCTTGTCGCCGTCCACTTTGATTACCGGATCTGCAATACCGATAGTGAAATAGTCCAGGCTTCCGTCAGCGACATCTGCGAAGTATTTTTCCCGGTTCTGCTGCCTGCCGCTCATATGGGTAAAGAGCATATCCTCCGAGACGAGTTCCCGCATGGTATCGATATCTGCGTCGGCCATGGCCTGGCAGTAACGCGCCTGGGCATAGAGAATTGCCAGCTCCTCAGCATCCAGCGAATGAATATCGATCCCCGTAATATTCACATTTGAAAACTGCTCGAAATCATATTCCATGGTTTCCGAATATCCTTCCTTTGTCTCTGCTGCCGTATCCGCAATGCTCCGGACTGGCGGCTCTGACTTTGTCTCATTCTTTTGGGGACTGCAGGCGTTCAGCAAGAAAATCGTGATCATTACTATAGCCAGCGCTAATAATCTCTTCATGTTTCTACTTCATCCAGCTTCCGGAGGATCTTTGCAGGATTACCTCCAACAACCGTGTTCGCCGGAACATCCTTTGTAACGACAGCGCCGCCTGCGATCACAGCGTTTTCTCCCACATGGACTCCGGGCATGATGCTGACACCTGCACCGATCCAAACGTTGTTTTCGATAACGACCTTGTGGCATTTCAGCACATATCGGTTCATCAGATCATGGTTATCTGTCACGATCGTCACATGCGGTCCGAGCTGGACATTATCTCCGAACTCGATCCCGCCGATGGACATGGCGGTAAAGTTATGGTTTATAAAGACATGCTTTCCAAAGGTGATCTGCTTCGGAAAATCGATCTGGGTAGGCGTGAAGATCCCAAGCCCATCCGGAACTTCACCGTCAAACAGTTCGCTGAAAGCCCGACTCCATTCCTCTGTGTGAGGCTCAGTATGATTCAGATGAAACAAAGCCCGGTCCGCCCGGTGTAGTTCAGCAACAGCCGGGCGGTATTCTTCGGACATCATGTCCACGGGTTCTCCGTTTTTAAGCTTCTCAAAAATATTCATTGCTCTTCGAAGACAGGTCTCCAGCCTGCGAACTGTACAAGCTGCTCATCCGTACGATGGTAGTAGCGTACGCCCTTGTCGAGCTTTGCGATCTCGGCCATTTCTTCATCAGAGAGCCTAAAGTCCAGGATATTCAGATTGTCTTTGATATGATCAACACTCTTGCTGCCGGGGATAACAGCAAAACCCATCTGGGTATGCCAGCGGAGAATGATCTGCGCAGGCGTCTTTCCGTACTTTTTGCCAAGTTCTGCGAACACCGGCTCATTAAGCAGGGACTTATCGCCGTGTCCTAGCGGATACCAGCTCATCAGCTTAATGCCGTATTTATCCAGTGTCTTACGAAGCTCCTGCTGAGTAAAGTACGGATGTGCCTCCACCTGGATGAACTGGGGCGCGATCTCCCATTTGGTCTCCAGCTCTTCCATATACTTGCCTTCAAAATTGGAGATACCGATGGACTTTGCTTTGCCTTCTTTATATGCCTTTTCCAACTGACGGTAACCGGCAAGCCAGTTGCCTGCAGGCTGGTGGATGTAGAGGAGATCCACATAGTCTACACCCAGGCGCTCCAGCGTCTCGTCCACCGCATTCTCGTTTTCATACTCACTGGGCCAAAGCTTGGTGGAAAGAAAGATGTCCTTGCGCTTTACGCCGCTGTCCATCATGCCGCGTCCGACGGCGCATTCATTGACATAGGCGTTGGCGGTATCCACGAGGGAATATCCCATCTTCAGGGCCTCCCGGACGCTGTTCTCAGCTTCTGCCGGAGAAAGCATAAAGGTTCCGATACCAACTACAGGGCATTTCACTCCATTATTTAAAACGATATATTCCATGATGATCTCCTTTCCGATCTTTCGTCTGATCACAGCAGACCGTTAGCAGAGAGCCACTTATGCACGCTTGCTTTTGAATTTGCTGCCTGGCTTCCGGTGATGGGCAGGCCATTCTTAACGTCTGCGCCCGGGCAAGTCTTTCTAATATCGCGTTCGCTGCCGCCCATGCCGCTGCCTTCATTCGTGCAGAGAGGAAGGACCGTCTTGCCGGTGAAATCGAAGGCCTCCAGGAAAGTGAACACGGCCATCGGAATCGTTCCCCAGTAATTCGGGTAAGCCAGGATAATAGTGTCATATTCATCGATGCTCTCGGGCATGGAAACCAGTTCGGGCCTGGCCTTAGCCCGAAGGTCTCTTTTGGCCTCTTCGATGCAGGTCATATAGACCGGGGAATAAGGCTCCTTCATTTCGATCTTGAAGGCATCTGCGGGGATCAGCTCCTTCATGATACTTGCAACGATCTCGGTGTTGCCGACCTTCACATAGCGCATCGCGCCGCTGAAATAGTTCTCATCTGCTCTAGAGAAAAATGCAATCAATGTTTTAGCCATGACTGGGTCCTCCTGTTATTCTGAAATCTAAAGCTTTTTCTTTCTCTGCCCCTATTATATTGGCGCAGTATTGCAAAGTCCAATCGAAACATGCTATACTTGATTTAGAATTTAAATAGCAAGAGCAGACTATGACTACCAAACAGATCGATTACTGTATTGAGCTTGCCCGCACGCTGAACTTCAGCCGGGCAGCCGACAATATGTTCGTCAGCCAACCGACCTTTTCCTACCAGATCAGACTTCTTGAAGAGGAGATCGGCTTTACGGTCTTCGAGCGAAGCGGTAAAGGTGCAGCTCTTACTCCTGCCGGTGTGCAATTTGTTTCCTTCCTTACAGGCATGCGTCAGGATCTGAAGCGTGCGATTGAGCAGGGGCAGAATTTCAGCGCAAAGTTTCAGGACAGCATTTCCATCTGTATGATGGTCCGGCAGGCACTTTTCTTTCTCCCTGAAGCTATGAAACTGTTTGAGGACTCATGTCCAAACGTACAGATCACTCCGGTTTTTCAGTATGAGAACAGCATGGAAAAGTTTCTCCGCAATGAGACCGATATCGTATTTGCTCTGAAGGAACAGACGCGTCAAGTGGCCGGAATACAGGTACATGATCTTTTCGAGAGCCAGATCTACCTCATTGCAGACCGGGATGATCCTCTGGCAGAAAAAAACCTGATCTCAGAAGAAGACCTCTATGGCCGGACATTGATGGTCGGAGGAGGTTCTCCTGCAGCACTCCGCTCGGTTCAGCACCGTCTTATAAGCTCAGGGAAGATCAGTTACTTCAACAGTGCCGATCATGACACGACACTTACCAATGTGGCAGCCGGACGCGGCGTCTGCCTGGCCCCGGGCTTCCTAAATGATCACAGCGGGCAATTTGCGTGGATCCCGTTTGACTGCAAAGAAAGCTTCTCCTGTGTCTTATGTACCCATAAAGAGGATCAGAGGGGAAGCCTGAAAACCTTTATTGACATCCTAAAAAAGCTATATTCAGAAGCGGTCGCTTTTCCGCTTTGAGAAATAATAACAATGATTACATGAATATGATTACAAAAAACTGCCTCGATCAATCGATCGAGGCAGTAAATTAGAGCAGCTACTCAAATCATCTGAAAATAACGTAACGCTTCGATGATCGCCTCTTCTTTCGCCTGAGGCGTCTCCGGTGACCTCCTGTGACATTTTGTGCTACGCCATGAAGACGCTCCGCTGCTGCAGCATTGTCATGCACATCCACGACGAGCTTGTGATTGAGGCTAATCCCCGGATGTCGCTTGAGGCAGTTTGCGAGCAGATGGGCAGGACGCCCCCGTGGGCAAAAGGCCTGCTCCTTCGGGCTGACGGCTACGACGCCATAGCGGACGAGATCCTCCGGCTCCGAGACATGCGAAAGCAGGCCGAGGTCGACAGCGTTGTCCGGGATGAACAGATGCGGCTGATTCGAGATCTTCAGGACTTCATCCGGCAGCAGCCCACCACCATTACGGTCTTTGACGAGACGCTGGTCAAACGGCTGATCACGAAGATCACGGTTTTCGAAGACCACTTCACCATCGACTTCAAGTCTGGAGTCACCATCGAAATCGAGGCATAAAGCAAGGCTCCCCGCCGCCGATGATGGCAGTATGGGAGCCTTCTTTATCTTTTAAAGCGCACGATTATCTTATTATTGTCAATACTTCACCAATGTCCTCATCGATACATATGCTTCTTTTTTCAATCTCGCCCGGACAGAATGCTTCTCCATAATTGATGCAGGCATAAACGGCTTTCTCGTTGGCAAGTGTCATCTGCCAGAACGGATATTTCACAATAACAGGTGTATTGGCTCCAACGCCAAGTTCCAGATATAATACATGAAGTTTTTCATGCCTGCGAAGGAAATCGGAATAAACAACCGATGCCTTATGCCAACCCTCGTCCTCCACAAATGAATCGTCAGCACGAAGGTTCATGGTAACATCCGATCCGTCATCCGGGCATTTCGGGATGAGGCTTGTCGGAATCCTCATGGTTATATTGCCATCTTTTGGCACCTGAAATACACCAGCTTCGTCCTTCACAAAACCCTGCGCCTCCATCGCTTTCATGACCCACTCCTCATTATCATAGGTCTTTTGCAGTGACGGATTCACGCTCTGGAATAGTCCGTAGTCTCCCTGCGTATAGAAAAGACGCTTTTTATCAAATCCCGCTCTCTGGAATTGGTGATCCACATTGGTGGTAATCACAAAATAGTCCTTATCTTTTACAAGATCGTGCAGTTCTTTATAAACAGGTTTAGGAGCATCGATATAGCGATTGTAGTAGATATGCCTTGCCCACCATGCCCAGCGCGTCTCATCATCCGGGAACGGGTAGAAACCACCGGAATACATATCTCGGACATCATACTTTTTCGCAAAATCATAAAAATATGTTTCAAAACGCTCGCCACTGTATGTCAGCCCTGCGGAAGTGGAAAGTCCGGCACCCGCTCCGATCACTATAGCATCTGCTGCTTCGATCTCTTTCTTTAATCTGGCAATTCGTTCCTCCTTAGAGCCTGTTCCGAATGACATATTTCTGCTGAAATACCGCACCACACCGAGTCCCTTCTGAATGCTTTCTTGATAGCCGTTCGGCATTTCATCGTATAAGTTCTTCATAGTATTTTTTGTCCTCGTCCTTAAAAACATTAAAGATCACCCTTTCAATAGCACCCGGATGCTGTGAAAGCCAACTATCCACGGCGCTGACGGCGATTTGAGCCGCCCGCTTGTTCGGGAAATGAAATACTCCCGTAGAAATACAGCAAAATGCCACGCTTTTCAAATTATTATCAAGACACATATCCAAGGTGTTCAGGTAGCAGTCCGCCAGATCCATCTCAAGTTCCGGCGTCAGCTCATATTGCACAATCGGGCCTACAATATGAATTACCTTTTTCGCAGGAAGATTATAGGCATCCGTCAGCATTGGATCAGCAGTCGGCTGCTCATAATCTTTGCCGTATTTAATCCTCAGCTGATTCATCTGCCTGCTGCACTCTGCTCGAAGCTGGACTCCGGCAAAGGTGTGAATGCAGTTGTCAATGCAGGTGTGCATCGGGACAAAACAGCCCAACATCTGGGAGTTGGCGGCGTTCACGATGGTGTCAACGGCCAAACGGGTGATGTCACCCTGCCAGATCGACATGCCATTCCGAATCATGGGAATCTCCGAAAGCGTGACAATACCGTTTTCGCTGATACGCTCCCGTAGGTATTCGTCCTGTACGGCCAGTACCGAATCGTCCAGCTTCTTCGGCATACGAATGTTCATAAGGGAACGGAGGATTCTTCGCTTGCCCTCCGTATCCGCAGGCGTCTGTAAGTCCTTATATTGAACAGAATCAGCCTTGAACGCTTCGACCAATGTGTCAAGCCGCTGCTCCTGTGTCATTTTCTCATTCATGCTGTTACCTTCTTTCCACCGCATCTACAGGACAAGCCGTCATACAGTTACCACAATGCAAACAGTGTTCCTGTTCAATCACAAACGGCATTTCGTCCTGAATGATACAATTCTGCGGACAAACCGCTGCACAACTTCCACAGCCAATACATGTGTCAGTAATGAAATATCCCTCTACCTTTTTCTCCACTCCTCCAAATGTAAAAGAAGCACGCTCTATCGGTTTCTTTGAAAGATCGAACCACTCACCGCTTCCCTCATAAATCTGGAACACCGTCAGAGCCTGCATAGACTCCTCTGTGGGATATATCTTGCGCATATACGGATTTTTCTCAAACAGTTCTGGAATCTTATCATATCCAAGCTCCCGAACCTTTCCACGGATAGACACAGCCACGCTGCTCATGGTATCCTCACCCTTCATTGCAGTCAGGGCAAGAAACTCTCGTTTCTTCAACCTGTCATAAAAACCTTTGCCCTTTGCTGTGAGGAAATACAAACTCTTTTCATCACTGTCCATCATATCGATTGCTGCCGTCACCGGAAGGCCTTCGTCATCAACGGTGGCTACAATCGTTCGATGTATTTCATTTGCGATATAGTCAAGATATTCTTTTGCTTCCATGTCAAATGCCTCCTTAGAAAAGAACTCCGAAGCAGTCTGCTCCGGAGTCCCATTTTGTCAGGCTTCTTTTGCGAGAATATCCTGCATTCCCGTCCTTAAATCCGCTATCGTGTATTTTCTCATTTCATCCTCCATAGCGGTTTGGATGCCTTTCAATTTGTCATCCAAAAGGGCGTGGATATTTTTACCTACAGGACACTGTGGACTCGGATTCTCATGGAACCGGAACAAGTCTCCGCCCTCTACAGGCTCTATGGCCTGATATACATCATAGAAGGATATCTCCGATAGTTCTCTTGTTGGCGAGATTCCACCGGTTCCTCTTGCTACTGTAATAAGCCCTGCACTTTGCAGCTGTGTGAGTATTTTTCGAATGATAACCGGATTAGTTCCTATGCTCCCTGCAAGAAAATCACTCGTAACCTTGTATTCATCTTTAAATGTATCCACACAGGTGAAGATATGCAAAGCCACTGTAAATCTGCTTGATATCTGCATATAAACCACCTCCGACTATCATTCTACATCACGCCGGCTGTAATTTCAACGGTTACATTAAAATTTACCATTCTGATTCTGCCATGTTTCTTTGTCAGCAATGGTTTCCATAACATCCCAATGCTCGGTCACTTTGCCGTTCTCAATTCTCCACAGATCGTAGTACGAGGTAGGAGCTCCGCCAAAGGTACCTTCGGAAACAGCCAGCACATAATTGCCCTGTGCAAGGATCTGATGAATCTTGTCATAGATCATCTGAATGCCCTGCTTACCAAGCGCTTCAAGCGCTGCACCGAGACCGGAAAGGCCATCAGCAATTCCTGTATTGTGCTGAATATAGGTGTCACCGTCAAAGTAGGAAGGTGTCTTTTCAGGAGCCTTGCCCTGCATTACATCGTACAGGAAGTTCTTGATAATCTCACGGTTCTCCTCAGTCTTATCGAGGTCTTCCAACGAGTCATAGCCGTCAGCCTGTGTATGTCCGGACGGATTCGGAGCTGCCTTTGCCGCGAGATTGTCCCAATGCTCAGCAATCTTACCGTCAGCATCGAAACGGAAGATGTCAAAAGCTACCTGCTCACCAGCTCCTGCAAAGTTGTAGATCGTCTGCAGGAATACCTAGTCTCCGTCCTCGAAAGCGCGGATGTTATTGACTGTGGTCTTTACAGGAGCAGATGCAAGGTAACCAACGCTGCCCACGAAAGCCTCAGCGCCCGTGCCATAGGCGAGGTTGTGCTGGATGTAGTCGGGAGCAAGAATTTCCTTTGCTTTTGCGGTATCACCGCTTGCGAATGTGCCGATGAGAGCCAGTGCCTTTTCTATGTTTGTCATGGTGGTATCCTCCTTAAAAATCTGTAATTTGCGTTTCTGATGTAACCACCGTGGTTTCATCTAATGACATTAATATAGCGCGCAGTAGATGTAATGTCAATAGTTACATCAAAATTATTCAAAAAAATTTCCGGACGCTTTTTGTGCATCCGGAAACCTATAATTCTTCCGACATCCAAATCACAGCTTCAACCCTGCCGCAAAAACATCCATATCACTAACTCAACCCTCTGACATCTAAATCGGCAACTCAACCCTCCGCACATTTCTTTTGATATATTCCCACGGAGCGGTTTTTGCGATTAATTTCACGCTTCTTCGCTGACAGTCAAATCTCCGAAAAGCCCATAAATCAAGCACTTTTTCGGCGGTCAGTCCTTAACCCGTGACATCAATACTACCGTCTCCACATGCCCCGAGACACCATTATGAATGTCCACAGTACAAGCGAAATTACCAACCAGAGCGCGTTCACCCGAAAAAGTCTACTGTGTTTCCTTTAGCAGAGCACTTCTACAGTCGAGTAGACTAAGGCCTCACGACCTTAGCCCCTCACAGATCCGTACGTGCGGCTTTCCCGCATACGGCTCCTCACAGTAACATTTACTTCAATACAGCGAATAGTAAACTTTCGGCTTAGCAAGTGGGTAGCACTTTA
>JAFWIM010000017.1 GCA_017514845.1 Lachnospiraceae bacterium | reverse complement strand
TCTTGTAGCCGCGCTCTTTCGCTGAACGGTATACGCCTGCCAGTGAAGAATTGATTGCAGCTGTCGGGCCGCCGGACTGACCGACAATGATGTTTCTCTTCTCTGAGTTCATAATATCCTCCTCAAGATGAATAACGCGTGTGCGCCATTTTCGGTATTCTGCGCACCAGTCCTACTACAGTAGACCTGCACAGTCTTAGTCATTTTAGTCTATCCGGAATAAATATTCAAGGGGGTTCATAAAAAAAGCAAGTAAAGTGCTGTTTTCTTGCTGAATGCTTCATACCTCAGCGGAGGGGTTTTTCCCTTGTCATCACAGAAAGCCCGGCCGCATTGAACGACCGGGCTTTGTTGGCTTAATATTTTCCTTCTGCAAATGAAGATCCTGTTTTCGTTTTATCTGCCCCATCATCTGTGGTCAGAAGATTCACTTACTTTATCCGATCTTTGTTCCGCAGTTCGGGCAGAATTTCGGCGGATTAGCCGGATCCGGGAACGGCTGGCCGCAGTTTGTGCAGAAAGCCGCTGCCGGTGCTGCCGGCTTCGGGCTTCCGCAGTTCGGGCAGAACTTGCCTGTGTTCACGCTGCCGCAGGAGCATGTCCATGTGTCTCCGCTCTGGATCGCCGGCTTAGCTGCCTGCTGAGTCTGCTGGGCACCCTGCTGCATGAGACCTGCAATGTTCGCGCCTGCGTTGTTCTGACCCATCATGCCCATGGCGGCGAAGCCTGTGATAGCGCCGGCTGTATTTGCAGCAGCCGCCTGAGCCGCCTGTGTCTGGCCGATGCCCATGTAAGCGCCGAGCATGGACGGATCTGTGTAGCCTCTGGTCTCCTGGAACTTCGTGATCTGAGCCTTTGATTTCTCATCGGCATCGAGCATGTTGATGGCAATCTTGAAGACAGAGATGCCGCGGGCTTCATGCCATTCTTCGTCGAGAAGCTTGTCGACGTCTTTGGTGAGCTGATACTCGTTGGCAGCGATGTCCTGATAGCCGATGCGCAGCTTGTTGAGACCGGCAACGCCCTGGCGGATCGCTGCGATTGCCTCCGACTTGATCTGCGGCTCGATGTCCTCTCGTCTCACAAGGCCCGATCCGTTCGAGCCGGTCGCCTGCGCACCGATGACGGAGAAGAACTTGCCCGGATCTGTGACCTGGATCGAATATACGCCGTTGCCCATGAGAGTCGTAGCGATGTGCCAGATTGGCTTGTCTGTTGTCCAATCTTTCTCCCAGTGATCGAATGTAATGTTGCCGGAGCCCCACTTGAAGCCCTGGATCTCGCCGAGATTGATGAAATAGACGCGCTGTGTGTGTACTCTCTGACCGCCGGCCTTGAACTGCTCTACTACCGAATGAGCGAGGGCTGCAAATCCGCTGTTGCTTCCGCCAAGCGCTGACGGTGCCTGGGAAGCATCGAACTGATATCTGCCCGGCTCCGCGCAGAAGTCCACGATAGCGCCGTCCTCGACGAGGATCATGCACTGATTTTCCTGGACGTCGATAATGGAGCCTGAAGAGATGATGTTCTCATCGCTGTTCTTGTTCTTGGATCTCGGTCCGACGATTCTATGCGCGCGTTTCTGGATGACGCCGCCCGACATGTCGCCGCTCTCGAAATAATCGATCCAGCTGTTACCGAGTGTCGTGTTAAGTGAAGCTGCTCCCGCTCCGAGTACTGCTGCCGCAAGTCTGATTAAACCCATTATGTAACTCCTTTCTGGCCTTTGGGCCATTGAATGAATCCTTATTCATTATCTGCGGTGCCGCGTCATTTGCCGCGCACCTGCAGTCTAAAACAGTGTGATTTTATATGTCTTTCGTCAGATCCAACAAAGAGACCTCATACCTCGTCTAATCTGAAGTGTCCGCCTCCGATCAGAAATGTCCGCCTCCGCCGGAGAAGCCTCCTCCGCCGCCGGAGAAACCGCCTCCGGAATGCGTGCCGCCCGAGAAGCCGCCGCCTCCGCCGCTGCTGTGGTGCTCCTTGACGATTCTTCTCTGGGACGTATGCTTGCCGAGGAAAATGGCGTTATGTCCGGTCTGCCTGAAGTTGAGTGTCTTTACCGCGATCTTAGCATTATTGGGCGGCTGGCTGCTGCTGTGCTTCGCAAGAAGGCTTACCAGCGTTATGAGCGACAGGACCGCGCTTATGATCAGCGAGAACGGTGTCGGCATCATCGCGTAAGCGATGTTATCGAGCTTGTAGACGTCCTTCAGGAATGTATTGCAGACATCATAGTATCTCTGGTTCCGCATGCCGTCCAGCACGTCGTTGTAGACTTTCTCCTCAAAATCGACGTACTTTTCAGCTTTGTATTTGCCGCTGCCCGCCGTCCAGATCATGCGGTTATTCATGTCGAGCAGGAAGATCAGACCGTCGTCCGTGATCGAGTTGTCCATGTAGAACTGCTCAGCGTACTTCATGGATGTCTCATTGCCGTAGCTGATATCAAGCGGGATGTCCGAGGATGTGAGGATGATGATCTCACACTTCTTTTTGCCTTCAAGTTCCGCTATGTAGTCCGACAGAGACTTCTCCTCCGAAGTTGTGAGCAGGTCCGCGTAATCATAGACTCTCTGCGAGTTATCTTCCACATAGGGCATGTAGATGACCGTACCGTTGTTGGTCGTGTAGGGTCCGCTGCCGTGAGGGCCTGTCGGCTCGACTGCTGTTGTCTCCTGAGTTTCCGTCCCGTCCGTCTGCGATTCCGTGTCAGTGCTGCCTGTGTCAGCACCGGCCAAATCGATTTCACCTTCGTTATCGGTGACATCTTCGTCGATGTCTTCCTGCAAATCAAGATCGCCCGCATACGCGTCCGTCCCCTCATAGGTATCAGTCTCTGTCTCATCAAGGACGAGACCCGCTCCGTAGACCGGTGAGATGAGCCCAATCACGAGGGCAAGGACTACAAGAAAGACCGATATCTGTCTAATTCTTCGTGTCTTCATCAGATCACCCCCAATACACGGATGATCATCATCACGATCTGGCTGAAGAGGAAGACCCCGCCGCAGATCTCCGCAAGACGCATCGGATCCTTGGGAATCTCTCCCATGATTTTTCCTGTCTGGCCGTTCATGCCGAAGATGTATTTCTTTCCCTTATATTCGGTGTACATCATCCAGACCGGAAGCATTGCGTAGTGCACCGCGTTGTGAGACCATGTAAATCGCTCTGATTGGATCTCGGTGCCCCCGTTGTATGTTCCGACATGTTCGAGAGCGGCTTTGGTCAGTGACTCTTTTGCTCTGATCTTGGCCCTCGGCTCGTTCTTGGCGGCGTCCTCATCCCACTTCTGGGTGTAGAAGCCTGCAAGATATGCCGGGTTGAAGTTCTTCATCTTGCTGAAGTCGAAGGGTTCTATGGAATCCATGAGAGTGTTGTCCATCTCCTTCAGCGCATCCGCCGGGATGTTGCGGAATTCTCCGTGCGCTCCCTCGTCGATCTGATATCTGGATATCTCTGTGTATTCGACATCGGCCGTGATCCAGGTCCTTCTCCTTTTGGCTATGACTCGGATCTCAGCATCGCCGTCAAATGTGTAGAGCCAGTAGGGAACGTACATACCCTTGATTTTTTCGATTGTTGATTTCTTTGTGAAGAGTCTCGGCGTCAGGATCGACTTCTTGCAGAGGGCTTTGTAGGCTGCCTCGACGTCTTTTCTCTCCTTGACAAAGGGAAGTACATAGTCCGGCTTAAAGCTGCCGCTCAGGTTTCCTTCCAGCGTGATAGCACGGTTGCAGTATACGCAGGTCGTCGCCGCCGTATCCTTTGAGGTGATTACCTCAGCGCCGCAGTGAGGGCATTTGTAAATGACGAGTTCACCCGTGGAGTCATCTGTCGATGCTTCCGTGACAGGTCCGTCCACATATGCCGCTTCCTGGACTGCTCCGCCGGCCTGCGCACCCTGACCTTCCGGCGTATAATTATACTCGGACGGGTCAAAGGTCGATCCGCAGTACTCGCATTGCAGCTGTCCTATCGCAGGATTGAAGTAGAGCTCAGCGCCGCATGTTTTACAATTGTACTTCGCCATATGCTTCCTCCTTTCTCCTGTCACCACACAAATCTCAGCCCGGTATCCGGACAAGACGCCATATCGATAACAGGTCGTACTTTTATACTAAGTATACAGATTATTTGTTACAGATGCATTATTTTTTGGGAATATTTATGAAAATTTTATTCTGAGAGTGTAACAGTTCTAACGGGCTGCACTTATTTTACGTTTCCGGCAGCAAATCATCCATCTTCGTTAGAAAAGCATTGTTGGTCCGACCGAGAGATCAGCAATGCATGTGCATTGCTAAGCTCACAGGGCAGGACCAACGTTTTTCGATGAAGATGATGTTTGCGCCGGTTTATGAGACTCAGATGCAGCCCGTCTGAACTGTTACGTTGGAAATGAATTTGGGACGGTTCTTTCCGCATGGATTTTTCCACGCGGAAAGAACCGTCCCAGACTAGTGTTTTAGAATGTGAACTTATCTGCGAAGTAAGCATCCAGCTCGTCGATCTTGACGCGGACCTGCTCCATCGTATCGCGGTCGCGGATCGTGACTGCGTTGTCCTCGGCGGAGTCAAAGTCATAGGTGATGCAGAACGGAGTTCCGATCTCATCCTGTCTTCTGTATCTCTTGCCGATGTTGCCGCGATCGTCGTACTCGCAGTTGTACTTCTTAAGAAGCGCTGTGTATATCTCGGTCGCCGGTTCCGCCAGCTTCTTGGAGAGCGGAAGAACAGCGATCTTGACCGGTGCAAGCGCCGGATGGAAATGAAGGACTGTACGGACATCGTTCTTTGCCTCGTCCAGCACTTCCTCATCGTATGCCGCGCACAGGAAAGCGAGCGTCATACGGTCAACGCCGAGCGACGGCTCGATGACGTACGGGATATAGCGTTCCTTGGTCTCGTCATCGAAGTATGTCATATCCTCACCGGAGACTTCCTGGTGACGTCCGAGGTCGTAATCTGTACGGTCAGCAATGCCCCAAAGCTCGCCCCAGCCGAACGGGAACAGGAACTCGACGTCTGTCGTGCCCTTGCTGTAGAAGGAGAGCTCTGCCTGGTCGTGATCGCGGAAACGGAGTTCATCTTCCTTGAGACCGAGGGAGAACAGCCACTTCTTGGCAAATGCCTTCCAGTACTCGAACCACTCAAGATCCGTATCCGGCTTGCAGAAGAACTCGAGCTCCATCTGCTCGAACTCGCGTGTGCGGAACGTGAAGTTGCCCGGTGTGATCTCGTTACGGAAGGATTTTCCGATCTGGCCGATGCCGAACGGCAGCTTCTTTCTGGATGTGCGCTGTACATTCTTGAAATTGACGAAGATGCCCTGTGCGGTCTCCGGACGGAGATATACTGTGTTCTTGGCATCTTCCGTGACACCCTGGAATGTCTTGAACATCAGGTTGAACTGACGAATATTGGTGAAGTTGTGCTTTCCGCAGGTCGGGCAGGGGATCTTATGCTCAAAGATGAATTTCTCCATCTCCTCGTTAGACCAGCCGTCAACGGAGCCGAGCGGCGCGTCATCTGTGCCGTAAGCTTCCTTGTCAGCTTCCGTGATCGCGATCTTGTGCTCATGGCAGTAGTCCTCGATCAGCTTATCCGCGCGGAATCTCTCATGGCATTCCTTGCAGTCCATAAGGGGATCCGAGAAGGAGCCCAGATGTCCGGACGCGATCCATGTCTGCGGGTTCATGAGGATGGCACTGTCAAGACCTACATTGTATGGATTTTCCTGAATAAATTTCTGCCACCATGCCTTCTTTACGTTATTCTTCAGCTCGACGCCGAGATTGCCGTAATCCCATGTATTTGCAAGTCCGCCGTAGATCTCAGAACCCGGGAAGATAAATCCGCGGGACTTTGAGAGTGCTACAATTTTATCCATCGTCTTTTCCATAATGCTCAAAACTCTCCTCTTTTTATTTATATATGATATAGCAGGGTTCATCAAGCAAGGTCGTTAGGCTGCCTGCTCCTGTTATCGCATATCCGCCTTCCATAGTTACGTTGCCGAGCGTATATCTGATCTTTCCCGGCACTTTGATCATGAGCGGTTCCTCCACCGCGAGCACCTTCAATGAGGACGTCTTTCCGCCGAACTTGCTTTCAAGCTCGTCTATTGTCGTCTTCAGTGTGCCGTCGGAGCTCATGACTGCGGTATCTTTGTCGAAGTACCCCTCTTCAACGGCATCCGCGAGCGTACCTGACCATGCCAGGACATTATTAAATGCCGCGTAATCCTCAAGCGACTTATACTTAAGGAGTACACGAGCCATCTTTTTACTTACTTTGCACGATTTGAGACTGATCCTCTCATCCTTCGCGCTTTCATTATATTCACTGACGCTGTCCAATATCTGTTTCCTCAGCTCAGTGCCGCTGTAGTATCCCTTGTCAAACTCACTGATCGAGAAAGCCTTGACGTTTCCGCTGCCGTCAATCTCGAGACTGTTAACTGATTTCAGGAACTTTCCGCAGCCGGCCAGAGAGAGGGTCAGGGCAAGCGTCAGAATCAACACAGTGAGCCTTCCGGCTTTCCTCATACTATCTGCCTCTGAAATAATCCTTTCAATAACTTAACCTCCCGCGCCCCGCAGCCCGAATCGATATTTCGGCCGCATGCTTATGGGCAGGAGTTCTCAGTTCATTCATTACATACTACGACAATCTTATGTATTATACTAAAACATCGTCTGTTCTGTAAAGATTTTTCTATTCTATCATCATGAGGGAGTGGAACTTCTTGTCGACACATTGCGCAAGGCACTTTTTCACATACCGTGTGAAGTCCCTCTCCGCCTCGGGGCTAAGTGAAAATGAAAACAGCTCCGTCACCCTGCATGATGCTGCATACGCAAGAGCGTATCTGGCGCTCACATCCATTCCGCTCGCCTCATCCGGCGGCGCAAATTCGCCGTTTTCCGCCATCATCCGGCACTCATAGATCCTGCGGATGAGGTCCAGAGGAACGCTGCCCCTTAGTATCGCTCTCAGGGCTACGTAAATCAGATTGACCATCCCCTCCGCGGGCAGTCCCTCACGGCCGTAGTAACCCGCGAGCTCAAGAAAATAAAAACCGTAGTAGACGCCGGGCTGGCAGGACGCCAGTTCCGTAAAGTAGTTCGCCACGTCCACGGACCGCAGCGTGTAGGCATTTCTGC
Organism: Lachnospiraceae bacterium; assembly: GCA_017514845.1. Taxonomy (GTDB): domain Bacteria; phylum Bacillota; class Clostridia; order Lachnospirales; family Lachnospiraceae; genus Chordicoccus. The sequence continues at coordinate 7,793 of JAFWIM010000017.1, read as the reverse complement.
CCTCATACACGCTGAATTTGCCGAAGACAAAAGGGTTTGACGCGGCGAGCAGAGGGCTGGTCTGTCTGCGCACGCCTCTCGCGAAGGCTGTGATCTTGCCCCTCTCCCTCGTCAGAATGACCAGGCGCTTATCAAATTCCCCGATCGGCTGCGCTATGAGCACAACGCCTGTCACCTCTACTGCGTCCATTCATGTTCCTCTTTTACAGCTTCTTCCGGTCGTATCCGTAATCCCGCAGGTCGCTCTCGCTGTCCCGCCAGTTCTTTCGCACTTTGACAAAGAGCTTCAGAAAAACGCGCGTCCCGGTCATCTCTTCAATGTCTCTCCTCGCGTCTGTTCCGATTTTCTTAAGCATAGCGCCGCCCTTACCGATAATGATGCCCTTGTGGCTCTCCTTCTCGGTAATAATGCTCGCTTCAATCGCTGTCAGATCGTCTGAGCGCTCCTTGAAGGTGTCGATCACGACCGCTATGCCGTGGGGAACCTCCTCGTTGAGGGCGCGGAGGGCCTTCTCGCGGATGATCTCGGCCGCTATATCTCTCATATTCTCCTGGGTGACGGTCTCCTCATCATAGTACAGCGGGCCTTCCGGCAGCTCCCTCATGATGCTGTTTATGACCTCATCCATATTGATCGACCTGAGGGCGGAGACTGCAATGATGTCCTTAAATCTGCATACACCCTTCCAGGCTTCAATGATCTCGGCCGCCTTTTTCTTGTCGATCGTGTCAATTTTGTTGATGATCAGGATGACGGGCTTGCCGCTCTTTGTCAGTTTCTCGGCGATCATCTGATCGCCCTTTCCTATATAGGCGGACGGCTCAATGAGCCAGAGAACAACATCCGCGTCACCAATCGTCTTATTGGAAACGTCGATCAGATATTCGCCGAGCTTGTTGTCCGCTTTTCGGATCATGCCCGGAGTGTCCAGAAAGATGATCTGACCCCGCTCATTGGTATATACCGTCTCTATCCTGCCCCTGGTCGTCTGCGGCCTGTTGCTTGTGATCGCGATTTTCTGGCCGATCAGATGGTTCATGAGTGTGGACTTCCCGACATTGGGGCGGCCGACAATGACCGCGTACCCGGATTTGAACATGTAGTACCTGCTTTCTTTATGTTGCCTGACTTCCCGCCTTATATTCTTCGGCAAATGTGTGCCGCCCTGCTTATAGCGCTGCTGAAGGCTCACATTTGCCCGCCTGCTTATGGAACCGCTGAAGGCACACGTTTGCCCGCCTGCTTATGGAACCGCTGAAGGCACACGTTTGCCCGCCTGCTTATTAGCAGAAAGTCGAAATCGTATTTATACAAGTGTCTCTATGGAGTTGAACAGCTCCCTGTGCTTCTCGATCTCCGTCTCGCTGCCGACCACGCAGATATACCTGTCATCGAGCGCGGTCTTCACCGCCGGGGCGAGGGCTCTTATGTCTTCAGCCTGTGCACTAAGTATTTCATCCCTCATCTTCTGCCTCATCTCCTGCGTGATGCCGTTGATGTAGGCGCGCATGCTCAGACTGCCGAAAAGCGACGGTGTGAACGGAATGTCCAGTGCGCTGAAGGTTCCGATGATGTACTTCGTCATCTCCTGCTCTGAGGCCTCGAAGTTCTCAAGGAATTCAGGGATTCCATCATATACGTCAAACGTTCTCTGAAGGTGCGGATCTCTGTAGGAGCTGAACACAGCGGCACCTGTGCGCCTCATTGCGCCGGAGCAGCCGTAGGCTCCGCCGAGGACACGCACGTTCTGCCAGAGATATTCGTAGCTCAGGATCTGTCTCACGATCTGCATGGCTCCGTTGAATTCATAGCCCTTACTTAAGAAGTCGCCGGACTGCGCGACATACTGGACCGTGCCCGCGGTCCTGAACGCCTCATTCAGCCTGCCGAGCGGCTTCACATTCACTGTCTCTGTCCATGGAGAAATATGGTCTGTACCGGTCACACGTCCGAGGTTCGCCGCGAGGATTTCATAGCCCTCCTCGTCTGCAGTGAAACCGACAAGCAGTCTCTTCGGATCGAAGATTGTTCTGAGAAGCTCGTTCAGATCAGCTGTGAGAGAATCCATCCTGTCCTCGAAGTTCTCGGCTATATCTTTTATATAGTTGTAGAAGGTCAGACCGCCCACGTAATCGGAGAGCGCGCCGGTCGCGGTGAAATACGCGGTCGTCCTTCCCACAGCTGTCACGTGGCCTGCCGCCTGCATTGATGACTGCAGCTGGGTTTCGATCATGGTGATAATGTCGTAGAGTCTCTGGCTGTCTGAGAAGTCGGACTCACAGATGATCTCCCTGATCATATCCAGCGCGAAATCTAATTTGCTGTACAGGGCTTTGCAGTTAATTGAGAAATGCGCACTGTATTTTCCTGGATTTATAATGTCATCCTGAATGGATACTCCGCAGTTGATTCCGCCGGTGTTGGCATTGATCTCATTATTGAGATCCATGTATGTGTGTGAGGCCGTGTTCATATTTGCAAGAACACCCTTGAGAAGTCCCAGTGTGGGCAGAAGTCTCTCCGGCACATTGTGGATATCCCACAGAAGTTCGAGATAGCCGATTCCGTTCGTATTCACCTTATGCAGGACAACTTTTGTTTCGATGCCGTTGTCGCCCTTAACGATTCGCTCTATGTTAGAGAAGTCGCGGGCTTCTTTCCTGATATCGTCCCTTGACAACATCGGAAGGCACTTTAGATCCTCCGCTGTATCCTTCTTAGACTGGTACTCTTTGAGCCCTTTGGTCTCGTCGATGATCTTGCGGATCTCCTCATCCGAAAGAGATGCCTTGTAGGCAGCCAGCCTGTCAGCATCCTCTTTTGCGCGCTGGGCAGACAGGCCTTTTTCCGGTGCCAGTATGACCAGGACACCGTGCGGATTGGCCAGTATGTTCTCTTTAATGAGCTTCTCGAAATAGCCTGTCTCGACATCACGCCTCAGCTCCTCGTAGGCGGCGAGCTGCTTGAGACTCACGAACGGAGCGTTCTCATCGTACAGCCATGAATCGAATACATCGATGCTGTACATAAGTCCCTTCGGATATGTGGCATAATCGGCTTCGCGGAACTGGAACTCGAGGTAGTTGATGCCTGCCATAAGTGACTTTTTATCGATGCCGCCTTCGGCCTGATCCGTGAGGACCTTTCTGATGATCTCCTCAAAGCGCTCCGCGTCCTCGCGCTCGGCCCCCCTCGCTTCGACCGAGAAGTATGGCTGCAGAATGCCGTCGTTGTAAGCACCGGTCACGTCGCGGCCTATGCCCGCCTCGAGCAGAGCTTCGCGCACCGGTGCGCCCGGCATGGACAGAAGGGCGTAGTCAAGTACGTCGTATGCTATCATCTCCTTGATACTCAGGGGATCTCCGGTGACGACATTCCATGCGAGGTAGGTGTTTTCTTTCTCATCTTCGTCGTCAGAGATCGGATATACATCCTCGACGCGCTTCATTTGCTCAAACGGAGCCTGTTTCTTAATTTCCGAGTCGATCTCGATTTTTTCAAATGCAGACAGATACTTCTCATCCAGCCATGCCAGCGTGTCGGCCATGTCCATATCTCCGTAGAGATAGATATAGCTGTTGCTCGGATGATAGTATCTTGAGTGGAAATTCAGGAACTGCTCATAGGTCAGATCCGGAATGTTCTGCGGGTCACCGCCGGACTCCACTCCGTAGGACGTGTCGGGGAAAAGTCCGTTAAAGATAACTCTCTCGAGATATTCGTCCGCGGAGGAAAATGCGCCTTTCATCTCATTGTAGACGACGCCGTTGATCGTGAGGTCGTCGTCCTGGCTCTCCATCTCATAGTGCCAGCCCTCCTGACGGAAGATCTTCTCCTCGCGATAGATGTTCGGATAAAAGACCGCGTCGAGATATACGTTCATTAAGTTGCGGAAGTCGGTGTCATTGGTGCTGGCGACCGGATACATAGTCTTGTCCGGGTATGTCATCGCATTGAGGAATGTGTTGAGACTGCCCTTGACAAGCTCAACGAACGGATCCTTGACCGGGAACTGTCTGGAGCCGCACAGAACCGTGTGCTCGATGATGTGGGCAACGCCGGTCGAATCTTCGGGCGGCGTGCGGAACGCGATGTTAAACACTTTGTTGTCATCCTCGGACGGGATCAGCATCACGCGGGCACCGCTCTTTTTATGGCGGAGAAGATAGCCCTCCGCATGGATATCGGCAAGGTCCTCGGTGAGGACAAGTTCGTATGCGCCGGATTTCATTATCTCAGATAAGTTCATATGACCTCCACTGTGTTTTGTTCTTTATTGACTGACGTCCGATCACCGTGTCTCGATAACTCTGGGCAGCGGCGTTGGTGTCGGATCCTGACTTGACTGAGCAAGGGCTGCCGCCTGTGCGGCCGCCGCCTCGGCCTCAGCCTGCTGCCTTGCCACCTCCGCTTCGGTGGGCAGAGCCTGCGCGTACGCGATTGCCGCATTCAGGTCCTGGCTCAGCTCCTCGAACTCGGGATATCCGGCGCACATTGCAAGCGCAGCCTGTCCGCCCGAGATCAGGTTCTGAACGGAGGCTGTGAGCACCGTTCTCGCATTCAGAGTATCTATGTAGACATGTACCGTATTGATTCGCTGTGTCTTGGTGATTCGCAGGGCTTCCTCGCTGGAGGCGGAGGCTGCGGCTGCATTTGCAGCGTCAAGCGAATCCTGGGCTGCCTGATCTTCCGCTTTCATAGCGTCGATCCAGTTCTGCTTCACATCCCCGGCGAGCAGAGAATACTTGTATTCCGCTCTCTCTTTGAACGGGGACTGCTCCGCGTCATCCTCGATCGCGTTTATTGTGTTCAGGACCCTGTTATAGTAATCGTCGAGCGCTATCGCGTCGTCGACATTTTCGATCTGGTAGTCCTCGAACTCGCGCACGAGGTTCTCGGCTGCCTCTTTCTCCTCCTCCACGCGGCGCAGGCGGGCGTTCTCCTCCACCTTTCGGATGAGCTCTCCGGACGTATAGTCCCAGCCCTCCGGCCTGCTCGCATAGATGTTCTCCGTATATTCGGGCTTCATCTGCTCACCGCCGGCGTTGGTCAGAAGGATCGTTTCGGGCAGAGCAAATTCCTGCTTCTCTTTTCCGGTATGAATCGCGTTCATGAAGGACGACCAGGCTGCGAGCGGGTACTCGTTTCCTGCCAGATGAGGGTTGCTCTTCGGCGTGTCGCATCCGGTCCAAATGACGGCAGTATAGCTTGTAGAGAATCCTGCGAACCATCCGTCACGATTCTCATTTGTCGTACCTGTCTTTCCGGCAAAACACTGGTCCTCTGTGCGGTAAGCGGAACCCGTGCCATAATCCTCGTTGAAGACCCCCTGCATCATATCCTTCAGGATAAACGCGGTATCTGCATTGAAGACTTTGACTTCCTCAGTATTCGTGTAATCGTAGATCGTCCCCTCTGTCTCCGAGACGATGGATCTTATGCAGGTGCTGTCGCGGAGAACACCGTCATTTGCAATTGCCGCATAGGCGCGGGCCATGTCCTCGACCGTGACGCCGTTGGTGAAGCCGCCGAGTGCGATGGCTGTGTTGTACGCGTCGCCAAAGGACAGCGATGAGAACCTCATCCTGTCAAGATAACCCAGGGCCCGCTGCGAGCCCGTATCCGTAAAGATCTGGGCAGCTACAGTGTTCAATGACCGCGCGAGTGCCTCGCGGACAGTCACGTTACCGTAATACTGACCGTCCGAGTTCTTCGGCGCGTAGCCGTTTATGTCGATCTCCGCGTCGTTGTAGACGGTCGCCGGCGAGATGACGCCCTCGTTGAGAGCGGGTCCGTAGACAACGATCGGCTTAATTGAAGAGCCGGCTCCTCTCTTGGCCAGGTAGGCGCGGTTATACTCGTCGTTCACGCCGCGGCCTCCGACTACGGCAACGACCTGACCTGTCTCATTGTCGATGCAGACACCGGCTCCCTGCATGTCATACCGGCCGTCATCCTGCAGATCCGTCTCCCCTGCCAGGGTGCCGTCGATCGCGTTCTGCAGGTGCTCCTGAATTGCTGAGTCAAAGGACGTATTTATCTTATATCCGCCCTCGCGTATGCGCTCTGAGGCAGTGTTGTAGGCCTCGCTGTATTTTTCCTTATACTCTGTGTACTCTTCCTCGGACTCAAATGTGTACTTGAATTCAAAACCGCTGTGCTTCATGAAGAGTATCGCGGCATCGTGGACCGCATAGGTGGTCTCATAGCTCTGTCCGCCGACGTTATCGCTCTTCTTGAGGATTTCCGGCCGCTCATTCACGGCCTCGTCGTGCTCTTCCTGAGTGATATGGCCCTGCTGCAACATGTAGCCGAGGACACGTTCCTTCTTTTTCATGCAGAGTTCGTAATCAGCTACCGGATTGTAGTTGTTGGGCGAATTACTGATGCCGACGATCATTGCAGCCTGTGCAAGGTCGACACTGTTCGCGTCAACACCGAAGTAATACTGGGCAGCACCTTCGACACCGTAACAGCTGTTCCCGTAGTAGTTGCTGTTGCAGTAGAATTCCATGATGTCTGCCTTGGTGAACTCTTTTTCGAGCTGGGACGCTATAAGGATCTCGAGCGCTTTTCTGTCAAATGATCTCTCGGTAGTCAGCAGATTATTCTTTATGACCTGCTGTGTGATCGTGCTTCCTCCCTGGGTGATGCGGCCGCCGTGGCGGATCAGCTCAAGACCCGCGCGGAAAGTCGCGATCCAGTCAACACCGTGGTGAGACTTGAAGCGCTTGTCCTCAACGTCAATGTATCCCTGCTGAATGTAATCGGAAATCTCAGTGATATCGATGTAGTCATAATGCTCATATCCGAGTTTTCCGATCAGTTCTCCGTTCTTGTCGTACACGGACGTGTTGGTCTGTCGCCTGAAAGTTCCGGTGTTCATATTGGCTATGATATCGTAGACCTGCTCCTTGGCCTTTGTATACAGAGGCCGGATCCGGACGAAGCCGTAGATGCCTCCGACCAGAAAGAGCACAAGAAAGAATCCGAGAAGGACCTCAAGAACTCTCTTCAGGATGCGTCTTCCCCGGCTCAGAGGCTTTTTCTTTTTCTTCTTACGTTGGACGATCTTCTGGACCGGACGCTCCTCATTGATATCCCGGGGCCTCTTTTTGGGGCTGTCCGATGGACGTTTCTTTTCGGGCATGTTAATTCCTCGTAAAAACTGTAAGGCATTGTCCCTCAAGCCTGCTTATGAGAGATGCCTGTTCACCTGGTTTCAAAACACATCCGGGCGGGTGCCTAAGATATGCTTATCAAGGAATCATACAACAGATGAGTGAAATTTGCAAATGTTGTTAATGTATGGGACCTATCCGGGTGCCGGTCTTGTGTCTGGCTTGAGATTTAGAGGAATGCTGTCTGTGCCATTGAAGAGTAGCAGTTCAGACAGGCTGTTCTTAAACTTCGTTTTCGTCGGAAAGCATCCATCTTCGTGAGAAAAACATTGCAGGTCCGACTGAGAGATCGGGCAGGCGACAAGTCGCCTGCATCTCGCGTTTCACGCTCGATGTCGGGCGGGCGCCAAAGTGCCTTTCTTTCGTGCAAGCACGAATCAGGCACCTTGGCTTGTCGCCTACGCAAGCTCGCAGGGAAGGACCTGCGTTTTTCGATGAAGATGATGCTTTCCGCCGAATTCAGGAATACCGATACAGCCTGTCCGAACTATTACGACACACGACACGAAAAAAGAGGCACGCCTTTCGGCGTGCCCCTCCGTGAATTGCGTATGAAATTACTGAGCCTTGTAGACTTCGACGAGTCTCTTGAGGTATTCGTAATGCTCCTT
>JAFWIM010000016.1 GCA_017514845.1 Lachnospiraceae bacterium | reverse complement strand
GCATGGGATCCTCCTCAAGCAGCGCGGCAGTCTTGCCATCGCCGTCGACCGCATCGAGTGCGACCTCTATGACTGGCTCGACAAGAAGAAGGAATCGCGCTATCAGTATCTCGGCGACTATATGAACCAGTACAGCTGGGCGGAATATATCCACGCCGAGCTGGATGAGATCAGCTATGCCATGGAGGATGAGGCCTGATCCGCCGCCTTCGGCCGCATGATCAAACTGTTCGGGATGTGAAGGTACCTGCTATGACCAGAATTCTCTTTGTATGTCACGGCAAGCCGAGATGGCAAACAAACATTTTCAGGTAGAACGCGGTATATCACGGCAAATCTTTGCAAGATAAAAACCTTGTTACTACCATTCTACTACCTTTTTACTACCACTTTTTCTCGCTTCAAATACATACTGTCCATAATGCGGTAAAACGCGGCAAATCGCGGCATTTCATTCCCACGATAAAAAAATGTTTCTTTGCTATCCGGGTATGTGCAGAGTTCGCTTGGCGGTAAGCAGGTAAAGATGAGCAGAAAAGTGTTTGTTTGCTGTCGGGTTATGTGCAGCGTTTCATAGCCTCGGACAAGAAAAAGTTTTCAAATTGTTCTTGCATTACAGGCTTCACTTGCATATAATAGAGCCAAGAGATGGCGGCAACGTCAGCTTGGGGCTGGTCGAAAGACCCTGGTCCACCGAACGGCGGGGGAATCCCCCGCCATTTATTTTTGCTCAGAGAGGTGAGGAAGTTTCAATGGCAGAGAAGATACTCAGTTGCTTCATAGATGAGTCTGGGGATTTCGGCCCTTATGACTTCCGTTCACCTTACTACTATGTGGCGATGGTCCTTCATGATCAGAGCGAAGACATTTCAGAAAAGATCAGCGTGATGGAATCCCGGGCAGCCAATAACGGTTATCCGAATCATGCTATCCACACCGGTCCTCTGATCCGTCGGGAGAATGTATACATAAATGAACAGATGGAAGATCGAAAACATCTGTTTAATGTGCTCTATTTCTTCACCGTTCAGCTTCCGATCCGTTATTTCTGTGCTAAGGTCAACAAGGCCGAGTGCTCAGACGACATCCAGCAGACGGCCAAACTGAGTCGAGCCATTACTACAGAACTGCAGGATCATCTTGACTACTGGTCTTCGTTTGACAAGATCATCGTATATTACGATAATGGACAGACCCAACTGACGAGGATCATCACCTCTATCTTCAATACGCTTTTTTCCAATGTTGAGATGAGAAAAGTCCGCCCGGTAGATTATAAGCTGTTTCAGGTAGCTGACTTGATATGCACGCTGGAAATGCTGTCTGATAAAGCGGAGCACAATGGCTTTTCAAAATCGGAGACTGACTTTTTTGGCAGTATTGGCAAATTCAGAAAAGACTACTACAAAAAGATCGTGTGCAAACGACTTTGAACCGCAAGGCACTCTGCGAGCTGCAGAGTGCCATTTTTTATAGTGGAATAATCCGTGGTGATGGCGTATAATTAATTAATCTTTCGGGTGTGACGGGAGATTGCGGCAAGTCAATATTTGATGAAAGGGGCATGAGCCATGAGCCTTTTCAAAGCAATGATAAAGACTTATTTCGGTGGTAAAGCTGATCCCACTAAAATCGAACAGATTCAGCAACGTAATCTCATTAAGCTCGTCCGCCATGCCAAAGCAAACAGCCCCTATTACGGACGGCTTTATTCAGGAATTGTAGATGACTTCCGGTTGGAAGATTTACCTGCGACAAGCAAACCGGACATGATGGCACATTTTGACGACGTACTGACAGATAGAAGCATTACGATGCAGAGAATTTGCGAGTTCACGACAGATATCGGGAACGTAGGGCGAATGTTGGATGGCAAGTACCTGGTTTTCAAAACGTCGGGCTCAACGGGCAATCCCGCCGTGGTTTTATATGATAAGCAGAATATCGATGTGTCTTCAGCTGTCGCAGCGTTCCGAACTTTTGCCCGTCGCGAGGATTACAAGGCGTTTAAGAGGAACGGCAAAAAGACTGCGGGTGTTTTTGCAAATTATGGTTTTTATCTGGCCTGCGGCATGTCACGCTATCTTCAATTAAAGATGCCGCGAAGAAAGACAAAGATTACGGTGGATGTCAATGCGCCAGAGGAAGAGATCATCCGGCAGCTGAATGCTTTCCAGCCGTCCATGCTGAGTGGCTATCCGTCAAATCTGTCGTTGCTTGCCGGATATGATGAACTGAGAATCCACCCCGATGTGGTCATCACGGGTGGTGAGTTGCTGACCGACGAGATTCGGAGAAAGCTCACAGAGAAGTTTGGCTGTTATGTGCAGACGCATTACTCCTGTACGGAGGCGGGAGAAATCGCCTGCGAGTGTTCCGAAGGGCATCTTCACGTCAATGAGGACTGGGTTATCGTTGAACCTGTAAACAAAGACAACCAGCCTGTCGGTTTCGGCGTACGCTCAGACAAAGTCCTGATTACCAATTTGGCCAACTACATCCAGCCTTTTATACGCTATGAACTGACGGATCGTATCATCGTACATGATGAGCCATGCCGCTGTGGGAAGGTCACACACTGGATTGAAATCGAGGGCCGGACAGATGACATTCTGACTTTTGAACACGGGATTCAAATCGCACCGATGTCCCTCTACAAGATATTGGAAGAAGTCAAGCTGATTCGCAGATTCCAGCTTGTTCAGAGATCTGTCGACAAGCTTGAACTGCGTATGATTGCTGAGGACAGAGAACGGGCATTTGACGACGCAAAGCGTGAACTCAGGACTTTCTTGGAAAGCAAAGGGCTGACCGGGGTTAAAATCCAGCTATCTGATATTCCACCGCAGGCTGATCAGACAAGCGGCAAATTCAAGCACATTTATCGGGAGTTTGATTAACCAGATTCCAGTTCATCTACTACCGTTTTACTACCTCTTTTTTTCGGTTCAAAAACATACTGTCCATAATGCGGTAAAACGCGGCAAATCGTGGCATTTCATGCCTATGTTACTAAAATTATTTGTTTGCTATCCGGTTATGTGCAGAGTTCGCATGGTGAAAACGGATAGAGATGTACAGAAAAGTGTTTCTTTGCTGTCCGAGTATGTGCAGAGTTTACATGGCAAACGGAGTAGATACATGAATCGGATTAAACAATGGATCGCGATGTTTTTTGACAGCCTTCCGTATAGTGAAGAAACTGCAGAGGCGCGTGACATAATAGAACAAGTATTGCAGAATACAGCATCTGATGCGGCTCCGGATGAACTTGCCGCAAAGTACGGCAGTTACGAGAAACTGGCGGCTATCGGCGGTTATACGCCAGAGGACGCTGCAGGCTGGCGCAGCACAGAAGCGCTGCGAGACAGGGCTGCTATAAAGAAAGAACTGCGTCAGCAGCGTTGGAGAGTATGTCTGATTGCTCTTCTCTCTACCTTTATTCTTGCAGAACTGCTCTGGACAATTTACAATGCTTTCTCAAGGAATCCGGAATTTTTCTTTACTCTTGGTTTTGGCGCATTGCTTTTTCTCTGGGCATTTCTGGTTTTGCGGAAGTTTTTGCGTATAGAAAAGCAGCACAACGGCGAACGGCTCGCTGTGGATACCTTTCAGTTTCTTAGAAACAGCTCAGATATCTATGCAAAACGCCTGTTACATTCGATTGCTCTGCTCTTTGGTGCACTGTCGGTCTTTTTTGGCTCAGAACTGAGCTTTTATATCTTTGGTAATTCCAAGCCGGCAGAACTCTTCGAAAACATCTTTTCCAACATCATCTTGATTCAGATCCCGTTATTCCTGCTGGTGAAGAACACTTTGATGGTGCGGATGTTTCAGAATCGTATCGGCCTGCCCGAGCACAAGCGGTTTGTCCGCCACGCCAACGGCATCACGATCTTTTCAGCTCTTTATTGGGTAGCCGTTACAGCCGCTGTGGTTCTGCTGCGCGATTATATCTTTTATCCGGCCAATGCCTATCTATCTGCGGGTATCCTGTTTGCGCTGCTGATTCTGCTTTATGATTTGACGCTGCGCAAGAAAGTGACGTTCCGAAACGTCATATTCAACAAGGCTCGCGCTGCACTGATCCTCGCGCTGCTGATCCTTGTCGGCGGCTTCGCCTATATGAGCCGCGACACCTTTTATACCCAGCCTTATATCAATTCTTTGCCGGTTGTGGAACACGGCGTAGACCGAATTGACTATAATGATGAAACCGGCGTCTATACCATTACATCGGAGCAGGAAGAGTTCAAGATTCTTCACCTTACCGACATACACCTCGGAGGCAGTCTCTTATCCTACCGGCAAGACCACAAGGCGCTGGCCGCCTGCTACAAGCTGATGGAGAATACCCACCCAGATCTGGTGATCGTCACGGGTGACCTTTGTTTCCCGCTGGGCATCATGTCCATGTCCTTCAACAATTCTGCGCCCGTGTATCAGTTTGCCGCTTTTATGCGAAATGTCGGCATTCCCTGGGCTTTCACCTATGGCAATCACGACACGGAAAGTCTGGCCTCACTGAATAAAGAAGAATTGAACAATGTCTTCATGTCACTTTCCTACAAGACCTCCGGTACTCTGCTTTATCCATATACCCAACCGGACATCACCGGTCGAAACAACCAGCTCATTGAACTGCGCAAAGCCAACGGCAGTCTGAACACCGGGTTGTTCCTTATTGACTCCAATGCCTATACCGGTGAGGGGATTAACGTCTACGACTTTATCCACGACGATCAGGTGGGCTGGTATGCCGGAGAAGTTGAGCGCATGCACGCTGAGGCCGGGCATGATGTTCCATCCATGATATTCTTTCATATTCCTCTGCAGCAATACCGTACCGCCTATGAGTTGTACGAAGCAGGAAGCAGCGAGGTCACCTGGTTCTTTGGAGAGAACGGGGAAAAGATGATCAACAAAGTTTGCTGCTCCGAGTATCCAAGCAGTCTGTTTGATCGGGCGCGGGAGTTGGGCTGTGAAGCCATGTTCTGCGGCCACGACCACTACAACAACATGTCGTTGGAATACGAGGGGATCCGTCTGACCTATGGCATGAGCATTGATTATCTGGTGATGCCGGGCATCGAGAAGGATACTGCCCAGCGCGGCGGTGAACTGGTCACGATTCATCATGACGGCAGTTGGGATCTTCAGCAGATTCCGCTGGTCAGTATCGAGAAATAATCAGCATTTTTCGTTTTATTCCCTTCACCCGACGGTAGTAAACCACCCCGATTTTTACTACCATTTGACTACCATTGACGGCATTGACTTGCCGCATTTTGCCGTATTTTGCTTTTTCCGTGACAGAGTCACAGTTTATTAACAACTTTTTCTGCCCGGCAAATCGCGGCAAAACGGGGCAAAATACGGCTTTTCAGGAGGCTGAACGCATTTGACAAAGATACTATTTGTTTGCCACGGCAATATATGCCGCAGTCCTGCTGCAG
>JAFWIM010000184.1 GCA_017514845.1 Lachnospiraceae bacterium | reverse complement strand
GCAGGGCTGCCCCGGCCGCGCTCTGACAAATGAAGGGGAATATAAGACAATTGATGAAGTGGTTGATGTCTGTATGCAGGATATTGATTTCTATGAAGAGTCCGGCGGAGGAGTGACCATCTCCGGCGGAGAGGGAATGATGCAGCCGGACTTTGTGGAAGCGCTGATTCTTCGTCTCAAAGAAAAAAGAATCCACACAGCGATCGAGACCACCGGCTGTGTGGGAGAAAAAATCTTTCACAGGCTTTCGCCGCTTTTTGATCTTCTGCTCTTCGATGTGAAGCACTATGACTCCGAAAAGCATAAGACCGGAACCGGCGCAGGCAATGAACTTATACTTAAAAACCTTCAGTGGGCGCAGAAGATGGGTCTCAACATCTTACCCAGAATTCCGGTAATTCCCACCTTCAATTCTGAGATGCCAGACGCAGAGGGGATGTCTAAGCTTCTCCATGATATCGGACTTACTCGCGTTCAGCTCCTGCCCTTCCACCAGATGGGCGAGCGCAAATATGAATTCTTAAACAGAGACTACGAGTTGACTGGGGTTGCAGCCCTTCATCCAGAAAACCTGATTGAGTACCAAAAAGCATTCCTTGATCATGGCATAGACTGCTTTTTCTAATGATAGCCTTTTTGATCAACCGGAGCTCCCGGGATGCTCTTCTCAGTCCAATGAGCGCTTCCGGACTACCCGCGCAAAACCAGTTCCGATATAAAACCGCCGCCTATAAGGCAGTCATTATCATCATAGAACACAGCGGACTGTCCGGGAGCTGCAAATCTCACAGGCTCGTCAAATGACACTTTAAACAGGTCCTCGCCGACTTTTGTGAGCAGCGCCTCCTGGCCATAGTTGCGATACCTCACTTTGACCTGACAGCGGATCTCTTCACCTGCAAGAGGTTCAGGGATGCTCATGAAATTCATGCCTCTGCACAGAATTTCTCTGCAGGTCTGTTCCAAGTCGCTCAGCACGATCTCGTTCTTGTCAGCGCGTATCTCTTTTATGTACATAGGGTGGCCAAAGGCCACGCCAAGTCCCTTGCGCTGACCGACGGTATAGTGAATGATTCCTTTGTGCCTGCCCAGGATGTTTCCGGACTCATCGACATAATTTCCTTCACCCGGCACGGCTCCATTTTCATGGTTAATGATAAAATCCGCATAGTCACCGTCGGTAACGAAGCAGATCTCCTGTGAATCGGGTTTTGACGCAACCTCGATCCCCGCTTTTGCGGCGATCTCCCTGACCTCCGCCTTGGAATACTCACCGAGCGGCATAAGAGTTCTTGACAGCTGCTCCTGTGTCAGGCGATAGAGCATATATGTCTGGTCCTTCTCGGAATGGGATGCCTTACGGACTGTATATCTTCCGTTTTCAAGCTTGACAACAGAAGCATAGTGACCTGTGGCCACGAAGTCTGCCTGAAGCACATTGGCGTGATACAGCATCCGCTCCCATTTAATCTCCCGATTACATACGACACACGGATTCGGAGTCCTGCCGCAAAGGTAGTCCTGCACGAAAGGCTCCACCACCTTGCTCTCAAAATCGGACACGCAGTTAAACGCGTAATAGGGGATGCCGATCGTGTACGCTGTCCGCCTGGCATCATCAATCTCACAGCAGCGGCTTTCCTGCCCCTCCGTGCCTGCCCACGTCCGCAGCGTAACACCCACAACATCATATCCGGCCTGTTTGAGAAGATAGGCTGCCACGGCGCTGTCAACGCCTCCCGACATCCCGATAATTACTTTTTTCATGAAAAGTGTTTCCTTTCTAAATGGAATGACGGTTGTTCCATCCGAAAATCTCACGAAGAAGAACCGTCTCCCTAACAGTCATCACGCGAAAAGAACCATCCCCAACTCACCATCATGCGAAAAGAACCGTCCCCAACTCACCATCACGTGAACAAAATCGTCCCTCAATAGTCATCAACGTCAAACCTTCTGTCCCTGTAGTAGAAATCCCGGTCATCGTCAGTAATCGCGCGGACGACCCTGCAGGGATTCCCGACGGCGATAACACTGCCGGGGATATCCTTTGTGACCACGCTGCCGGCTCCGATCACGACATTGTCGCCCACAGTCACGCCGGGCATTATACAAACGTTGCCGCCGATCCACACATTATCACCGATCGTAACTTCTATCCCGTACTCATAACCTGAATTGCGCGACTCCGGATGAATCGGATGCCCGGCCGTATAAATCGAGACGTTCGGGGCAATCTGAGCGTTTTTTCCGATCCTCACTTTGCCGACATCGAGGACTGTCAGATTATAGTTCGCGAAAAAGTTCTCTCCGACCTCAATATTATACCCGTAGTCGCAGTGGAACGGTGCCTCGATATGCACGTTCTCGCCCGTTTTTCCAAGGATCTCCTTAATGAGCTCCTCCTGCTCCTTTTCAGCCTCAGGCGGGAGATTATTATATTTATATATGCGCTTTTTATTCTCCAGCCGCTCCTCAGCGAGCCCATCCAGCCAGGCCTTATAAGGCAGGCCTGCCAGCATTCTTTCCTTTTGATTCAAGTGCATCTCCTTTCCGGTCAACACATCGCTTTGTCAGGATCCTCAAGCTGCGTGCCACTTCCCCTTCCACAGGCGCAGCACATCGCCCATCACGGATTCCTTTTTCATATACAAAATCACACAGATTGCGAACACCGTGCAAGCAGCCAGATCGATCCAGCTTCCGAGTGTAACACCCTGTGCTATGACCCCCTGCTCCGTTGTTGCGCCGATGTTGCTGAAGGCTATAATATCATGCAGTGTATGAAGCAGAGCCGGCATCAAGAGGTTGCCTGTGCATAAGAAAACCGCTCCAAATACAATTCCCAGTGCAAATGATGATCCGACCTGCATAATACTACTGTCGACAGGAGCTCCTGCAAGAATATTGGATCCATGTACAAGACCGAACACGGCGGCAGAAATAAGCAG